>JBILLI010000359.1:0-7463 GCA_044376155.1 Polyangiales bacterium | reverse complement strand
GCCTCGGCGCTGGGCGCCACGCCGGGGGTGGAGGTGCCGGTCGAGACCTTCGCGGCGATGGTCGAGGCGGGGTACGTCCGCGGGGTGATCGACGCCGCGCACGCCGTCGGCGCGCTGGGTCCGAGCGCCGCGGGCGAGGTGCGCGCCTACGCGCTCGAGGTCACGCCCCGCTGGTGGACCGGCACCGACGCGGCGCTCTGCGTCACCGACGGCGCGCTGATCGACGTCGCCGTGGTCCAGGGCCTCGCCGCGGCGCTCAGCGAGGACCGCGACCAGCGCGAGGCGCGGATCGTGCGCGCGGCGGTGGACAACGCCATCGATGTGTTCGAGGTCACCGACACCGACGTGAAGGTGCTCTACCTCAACCGCGCCTTCGAGCGGGTGATGGGATACCCCCGGGAGGAGTTCCTCGGACGCACCTTCGCCCGGCTCCGAGACCCCGCCGCGCCCAAGCACGACGAGGCCTTCTACCGCTTCAACACCGCCCCCGAGAACCTCCGCCGGGGCTGGGTGTGCTCCCTCGGCAGCCGTCACCGCGACGGGTCGACGGTCTTCAACGAGGTCGCGATTACCACCTTCGAAGACCCTCGCGACGCGGTCTCGGGCAACGTCTCGGTGCGCCGCCTGACCCGCGACCGCGAGGGCCGCGAGCGCGCCATGGCCGCGGCCCACATGGAGTTTCGCAACGTGCTCGCCGCGCTGCCGGAGGCGCTGGCGGTGATCCGCGACGAGCGGGTGTATTTCGGCAACGCGCCGCTCTTCGAGATCCTGGGCCGCCGGGGCGAGACCGTGATCGCGTCGCCCTTCGCGCGCTTCGTGTGCGACGACGAGCACCCGCGCCTCGCGACGATCCTCGAGCGCGGCGGCGAGGTGCGCGTGCAGCGCCCCGACGGCGCCGTGCGCCTCGTGCGGATCGTCGGCGCCGGCGCGATCTCCTTCGAGGGACGCCCCGCGCGGATCCTTCTGCTCGACGACATCACCGACCGCCGCCTCGCCCGGGTGACCGAGGAGCACGCCCAACGGCTCACGGCCCTCGGCGCCCTCGCGGCCAGCGTCGCCCACGAGATCAACAACCCCCTCGCGGCGGTGCTGGCGAACCTTCAGGCCGCCCTTGAGGACGCCGACCCGGCGGGCGCGCGCGAGGCCACCCGCGAGGCGTTGGCCTGCGCCCGGCGCATCCACGGGGTGGTCTCCGACCTGCGCGCGTTCTCGCAGCGCGCCCCCGCGACCGAGCGCCTCGGCACCGGGCTCGCCCGGGCCGTCAGCGCCGCGCTGAACCTCACGGCCAACGCGCTGCGACACCTCGCCGAGATCCAGGTCGAGGTCTCCGCCGACCTGCACGTGCGCGCCCACGACGGCCCGCTGGTGCAGGTGCTGGTCAACCTCCTGCTCAACGCCGCCCAGGCCATGCGGGCGGTGCCCGACCGCGCGCACCGCGTGACCATCGCCGCGGCCCGCGACGGCGACGGCGTGCGGATCTGCGTCGACGACACCGGCACGGGCGTCCCCGCGACGATGCGCGAGCGGCTCTTCGAGCCCTTCGCCACGACCCGCGGCGCCGAGGGCGGCACCGGGCTCGGCCTCTGGATCTGCCGTCGCATCGTCCAGGAGTACGGCGGCGACGTCAGCCTCGCGCCACGGTCGCCCCACGGCACGCGCGTCGCGTTCACGCTCCCGACGGCCGAACCGCGCCCGACGCGCGACAGCGCGCCCGTGCCGACTGCGCCGCGCGCGCGGGTGCTGGTCGTCGACGACGAGGTCGCGGTGGGCAACGCGCTGCGGCGGCTGCTCCGCGAGCACGAGGTGACCTGCGTCACCAGCAGCGAGGAGGCGCTCGCGGGGCTGCTGGCCGACGACGCCCCCGACGTGGTGCTCTGCGACCTGATGATGCCCGGCCTCACCGGCGACGCGCTCTACCGCCGCGTCGTGGCGCAGCGCCCCGCGCTCGCGCCGCGCTTCGTGTTCATCACGGGGGGTGTGTTCTCCGACGCCGCCGCAGACTTCGTCGCCCATGAGGGCGTGCGGGTGGTGCGCAAGCCCTTCGACCTCCGCGAGCTGCGCGACGCGATGCGCGCGGCCCAGGGAGACGAACGCGCCGACGCCGGACCTTGACGGCCGCGGCGCGAACCGCTGACCTGCCGCGATGAAGCGGTTGCGCGCGGGCCTCCTCGGAGCGGCCTCGGCGGCGGTCCTGGGCGGCGCGCAGTCGGCAGACGGGCGCCTTCAGCGAGA
The DNA here is from genome assembly GCA_044376155.1 of Polyangiales bacterium. GTDB lineage: Bacteria > Myxococcota_A > Polyangia > Polyangiales > JAWKRB01. The sequence continues at coordinate 5,231 of JBILLI010000359.1, read as the reverse complement.
CTTCGACGACGCCGCGAGCGTGCCCGACGTCGCGATCATCGACGCCGTGACCCGCGACGTGGTGACGCCAGCGTGGCGGTGGTAGCGTCGGGGGATGTCACCGAGGCGGTGCGAACGTGCGCTGGTGGGGGATGAGTTCAGTTCGCACGTTGGGCGTTTCATCTACTTCAGCGCAGACTCAGCGGGCCGAAGACTGGGGCTCCGCGATGCTTGAGCGTCGCACCGCGTTGGGCTCCTCATCCTCTCGAGAAGCTCGAGGCCTCGATGGTCACCCGGCGCTCCCGCGTCGTGCGCTCCTCCGTGACGTTCGAGGTCTCGCGCCCCTCCGGCCGCGAGGTCATTCGCGTCAACGGGATCAGAAGTCCTTCGGCGAGAAGAAGGTGCCCTCGTACCTGCACCCGTCGATGCTCCGCGGCGAGCGCCTCGCGGTCATCGGGCCGAGCGGCCTCGGCAAGTCCACGCTGCGCAAGACCCTCGTCGGGGAGTATCCCTCGGACAGCGGCGAGGTCCTCTGGGGCCACGAGACCTCCGTCGGCTACTTCTCGCAGGACCACCACGAGGCGCTGGAGCCCGGCTTCACCGCCGACGACTGGCTCCGGCGCTTCGACGAGACCGCGACCATCGCGCAGGTGCGTTCTGCGCTCGGCAATCTGCTGTTCCGCGGCGAGGCCGCGCAGCGCTTCAACGGCACCGACGAGGAGTTCCTCTCCGCGCAGGGCGCCGACCACCTCCCTCGCAGAGCGGGACCGGGACGCCCATGAGCACCTTCGACCCCAACGCCGCCGCCGCCGAGGGATCCGGCGTGTTCGGGCTGCCGTTCACCGAAGAAGAGTCCGCGCTGGTCTTCGTGCCTGTCCCCTGGGAGGCCACGACCTCCTACGGGGGAGGGACCTCCGAGGGCCCTGCGGCGATCCTCGAGGCGAGCCGGCAGGTGGACCTCTTCGACCTCGACGTCGAGCGTCCCTATGCGCCGGGGCTCTTTCAGGCCGAGGCGCTCCCGGAGATCGCGGCGCTGAACGTCGCGGCGAAGGCGGCCGCGCAGCGGATCATCGCCGTCGGCGGTGACCTCGGCGACGCGCCGGAACTCCATGCCGCGCTGGCCTTTGTGAACGACGCCGGCGCGCGCTTGAACGAGCTCGTGCGGGGAGAGACCCGTCGGTTGCTCGCGGCGGGCAAGCTCGTGGGGGTCATCGGCGGCGATCACTCCGTGCCCTTCGGCGCGCTGCAGGCGGTGGCGGAGACCCGCGGGCGCTTCGGGGTGCTGCACTTCGACGCGCACTCCGACACGCGGGACGCGTACGAGGGCTTCGCGTGGTCCCACGCGTCGATCATGCACAACGTGCTGTCGCGCATCCCCGAGGTCACGCGGATGGTGCAGGTGGGCATCCGCGACGTGTGCGAGCAGGAGATGGACTTCGTCGCCGCGCAGGGCGAGCGCGTGCAAGTGTTCTTCGACCGCGACCTCGCGCGGCGGCGCATCGAGGGCGAACCCTTCGCGCGCGTGGCCGCGGAGATCGTCGCCGCGCTGCCCGAAGAGGTCTGGGTCTCGTTCGACATCGACGGCCTCGATCCGCGGTTCTGCCCGCACACCGGCACCCCGGTGCCCGGCGGGATGGACTTTCACGAGGCCAACTACATCCTGGGGCTGCTCGCGCGCTCCGGGCGGCGCATCGTGGGCTTCGACCTGAACGAGGTCGCGCCGGGCCCCGAGGGCGACGAATGGGACGCGAACGTCGGCGCGCGGCTGCTCTACAAGCTCGCGGCCTGGACGCTGGTGAGCCACGGTCGCGCGCGCCCGCGCTGAGCGGGTGGCGATGAGCGCGCCGACAACCCGGGCCCCGCGGGGGTAGAGTGCGCGCCGTGCTCTTCCCGCGCGCGCACCTCGTCGCCCCGGCGCTGCTGCTCGCGATCTCCCGCCCGCTCCCGACGCGCCGGAGCGGGTCGACGTGCCCGAGCCCACCGATGTGCCCGTCTCCTCCGACCGCCCTGCGCCGCAGGACCGACTCGCGCCGGCGGACCGCCTGACGCTCCCGGACGCCGCCCCCGACGGCTGCGCCGCGCGCGCCGACGGGATGTGGTGCGAGGGCGCGTCGCTCCGCGTGTGCGCGGCGGGCCGCACCACGCGCGTCACGGAGTGCCCCGACGGCTGCTACGACCGTGGCGCCGGCAGCGCGTGCGCGTCCGACGCGGTGGACCCGTGCTTCAACGACCCCGACGGCGCGTACTGCGGGTCTGCCATCGGCGCTGCGCTGCGCACGGGCGACGTCTGGAACTGCCGCGGCCGCCGGACGGAGCGCATCGACGGCTGCGCGATGGGCTGCGAGGGCCCCTACGGCGCCGGCCGCTGCCGCGTCGCCACGCCCGCGGACCCGTGCGCCGGCGCGTCCTTCGGCGACGGCGCGTACTGCGGCGCGTCGCTCAACGCCGGCGCGCGGGACACGCTCTACCTGTGCCGCGGCCGCGCGACCGCGAGCGCGACGCCCTGCGCGCACGGCTGCGCGGTGCGCCCGCCCGGACAGCCCGACGTCTGCAACCCGCCACCCTCCACCGGCGGCGGCTACCGCCTGCCCTTCGCGTGCGGCGCGAGCGTGCGCGTGTCGCAGGGCAACAACTCGGCGTTCAGCCATAACGGCACGCAGGCCTGGGCCTACGACTTCGGCGTCGGTCGCGGCACCGCGGTGATGGCCGTCGAGGCCGGCACCGTGAGCCACGCGAGCAACGCCGTGACGCCCGGCGGCCGGTGCTGGAACGGCGGCGGCTCGGAGTGCGCGAACATCGTGAACTACGTGGTGCTCGCGCACGGCGACGGCACCAGCACGCTCTACCTGCACCTCGACGCCGCGGAGGTCTCCGTCGGCGCGACGGTGACCCGCGGGCAGCGCATCGCGCGGTCGGGGAACACGGGGTGGTCCACCGGCGCGCACCTGCACGTGCAGCGGCAGGGGCGCTGCGCGAGCTGGTTCTGCCCGAGCGTGTCGCTCACCTTCGCCGACGTCGCGATGCCTGCGAGCGGCGCGACGGTCACCTCCGGAAACTGTCCGTAGCGCCAGGGGCAGCGCAGCGCCGTTGCCCTCGTCCGAAGGTGGCGCGGCAGGAGCCTCCGGGGCACGTCACCGCGCCGGCGCGCTCACGTCGGGCGCCGTCCCCGCGCCTCCGTCGACCCGTTCGACGGCTGGCATCGACCAGGCGCCGCGCAGCGCCTCGGGTCTGGGCCAGTAGAGCCGCGCGTTCAACAGGAACGGCGTTCCCGCGCGGACGGGCAGCCAGTTGGCGCGAGCGTCTCCGTCCGGGGGCGACGCCTGCACCCACAGGTCGAGGGAGCCGTCGGCGTTGGGGCGCAGCGCGTCGCGGTCGCCCATGGCGTAGCGCCCGGTGCCGGTGTCGAGCAGCGCGTCGTCGATGCCGTACGCCGTCACCGACCAGAAGGCGTTCACCGGCGGGAGCGCCCCGGCGGCGAAGTGGATGCGGTACCGACGGCTCCCGTGCAGAGGCTCGCCGCGCGCGTCGACCCGGGCGCTGGGGTACATCGCGTCAACGGGGAGGTTGGCCCCGAGGCCCACCATCGCCACCGCGCCGCGCACCTCGTAGTTCGTGCCGTAGCGCCCGAGGATCGACGGCGGCGTCAACCAGCCTCGCACGAGGTCCGATGGCCTCCTCATGCGTCGCGCGACGGCGCGGTCTGCGATCCAGCGGCCGAGGCGCACGCTCCAGCGGTCGAGGGTGCTCCAACGGAGCGGGCGTCCGGGGGCGACGCCCAGGCGCGCGAGGCGTCGCATCATCGGTGCGTCCGCGGGCGTCGGCGGGTTGTCGACCATGAGCGATGCGAGGCGCGTGAAGAAGGCCTCCGCGCTCATCTCGCGCACCTGCTCCACCGGCGGAGCGGGGCGGCGCGAAGCCGGGCGCCACGCGGGGGTGGCGCGCGCCGAGAGGGGCCGGAGGGTGATGGCATCTTGCAGGCGGTGCACGAGGGGGAAGTCCGCGGCGCCGTTGGTCTGCGTGCGGCCGAGGAGCCACACGGTGCGCGTGGGCGCGCGGAGCACGGTGAACCCGTCGGGAGGGGTTCCCCGCCAACCGGGGCCCACGAGGAGGTAGCGCCCGCCTGCGGTGCCCGTCGTCCGTGTGCCAGGACAGGCGAAGACGTTGGTCCACGCGTCCATGAAGGGGAAGAGCTCGTAGCGCGCGACGTTCGGGGCCGTTTCGAACACGAAGGGCCCGTCGTTCATGTCGATGAAGGCCATCGTGTAGAGCGTGTCGACGTTGGGCCGCACCACCCCGCGAAAGCTCGCATCGGGAAACGCTCGCACGCGAACGAGCGAGTTCTCCGGGCCTAGCGTGAGGGCCGCGCCGACGCGGGTCACGTCCATGATGACCAGCGGGTAACCGAAGAGGTAGGCCCGCGCGCCGTCAAGGGTGGCCTTGAGAAACACCCCAACCACAACGATCATGAGCCCGAGGAACGCCCCTGCGGCGCGACGTCTGCGGTTCGATACGGGGGGCCTCGCCTCTCTCACGCCGTGAGGGTCGCACGGTCCCCGGCGCCCCGGTAACGGTCGCGCGGCGCCGGGGGCGGCGGACCGCAACGATGTACGCGTCGTGTGTCAGCGCGTAGAACGAACGTCGGCGCACCGCGGTGGGCGTGCGATCTGCGATGGCACCTCCGGGCGCATCATCGGGGCGATGCGTCGCCCGCTCCGCCTCGTCGTCGCGCTCCTCCCGCTCGCGCTCACAGGCTGTCGCGACCCGTCGCCGGCGTTGCGGTGGTCGCGTCGGGGTGCGTCACCGAGGCGACGCGAACGTGCGCCACCGCGCCCCTCACGCCGCGCGCTCCTCCCGGCCGCTGCCCGCGCGTTCTTCCACCGCGCCCCTCTCCGCCGCGCTCCTCCCGGCCGCAACCCTCGCGTTCTTCCACCGCGCCCCTCTCCGCCGCGCTCCGTGTGGCCGCTGCCCTCGCGTTCTTCCACTGCGCCTCTCTCCGCGTCTCGGTCGGCCGCGGCCCTCGCGTTCTGCCACCAGGTCGGGGGGTGGCGACGTCGCCACCCCTTCGCCACCCCTCGCCACCCCACTTTCGCCACCCTGCGAGGCAATTGTCGTGTGATTTCAAGGCAGGCATTTCCGGCACGGAGCGCGCTTCGTGTCGGGCATGAGCACGACGCGCACGGCGTGGCATCCGGCGTTCACGGTGTTCCTCCGGGAGCGCCGTCCGTCCTGGGCGGAGGTCGACGCCGAGGTGG
>JBILLI010000193.1:0-11425 GCA_044376155.1 Polyangiales bacterium | reverse complement strand
CACCCGGGTCTACGTCGAGGGCAAGCTCCGCACCGACTCGTACGAGAAAGACGGCGTCACCCGCTACACCACCACCATCCGCGCCGATGAGCTGATCCTGCTCGACGGCCGCGGCGGCGGTGCGGGAGGTGGCGGTGGTGGCGGTGGTGGTGGTGGTGGCGGCGCTCCTCGCCCCGGTGGCGGTGGCGGGATGGGTGGTGGTGCGCCCCGCAGCGGTGGCGGGATGGGCGGCGGCGCTCCCCGACCCGCGGGTGGCGGCGGCGGTCGTGCGCCCGCACCCGCGCACGACGACTTTCCCCCCGATGACTTCGGCGGCGGCGGCGGCGACAGCGACGACATCCCGTTCTGATCTGCGACCGGGTGTTCCCCGCGCGGAATTCACCGCGCAGACGAGCGCGCGGGGGCAAACGGGTGCAAGATCCCGCGCCCATGAAGCGCTCCCTGCTCGTTGTCGGTCTGGTCTTCGCGGCCTGCAAGAACACCCCTTCTGAACCCCCGACCCCTCCGCCCGCGCAGGTTGAACGCACCCCCGAGCCCGGCCTCCCGCCGGGTCATCCGCCGACGGGTTCGTCGCGCCATGTGCCTGTGCCCGCGCGTCCCACCGAGGCCGAGCACGAACTGCGCTGGCGGGATCCGCCCGGGTGGCGCCGCACGACGCCCTCGTCGTCGATGCGCCGCGCGCAGTTTCAGATCCCGGGCCCGGCGGGCGATGCCGAGCTCGCGGTGTTCTTCTTCGGGGTCGGTCAGGGCGGAGACATCGAGCAGAACATCCAGCGCTGGCACGGACAGTTCGAGCGCACCGACGCGCCCCCGACGCGCGCCTCGCGCCAGGTCAGAACCCTCCGCGCCACCGTCACCTACGCCACCGGGCGCTTCAACGTGGGCGGCATGGGCGCGGGGCCCAGCGGTCCCCGCGACAACTGGGCGCTGCTCGGCGGCATCGTCGAGACCCCGCAGGGCCCGTGGTTCTTCAAGATGACCGGCCCCGCGGCGACGGTCAGCGCAGCCCGCGGCGCCTTCGAGGCGCTCATCGACTCCGCCGAGTGGTGATCGTCTCGCCGCGCGCGCTATCTCCTCACCCCACCTCCGCGCTGGAGTAGGCTCGGCCGTATGGGTTGGTCCGACGTGCGCTGGTTCATCCAGACGAAGCTCGGCAGCGCGCGCGATTTGTCGGCGCTCACGCAGGCGCTCGACGACCTCGGGGTGACGTGGTCTCCGGTGGAGCTCGTGCCCTTCTCCGACGAGATCCCCGACGCGCCCACCGACCGCCCCGCGGTGTTCTACGGCGCCACCACGCTCGTGCGAAACGTCGCGCGGGCCGGAAGCTGGCGCCCCGGGGTGTACTTCGACGAGGCGCGCTTCGCCTTCGAGGCGCTCCTCGCGGGCTACGGCGAGCACCTGCTCAACGCCGACAGCGAGGTGCTCACGGTGCGCGAACTCCTCGCCCGCGACACGGCCGATGACGCGGAATTCTTCGTGCGTCCCGCCGCCGACCTCAAGGAGTTCACCGGCGGCGTGATGCCCTTCGGCGCGCTCCGCGTGTGGGGCGACGGCCTCGCGGGTACCGTGGGCCCGCTCTCCCTCGACACCCGCGTGCAGCTCGCCACGCCGAAGAACGTGCGGCGCGAGTGGCGCACGATCCTCGTGGGCGGAAAGGTCGTGGCCGCGAGTCGCTACCGCACCGCGGGCCGCCTCGATCCCAGCGACGAGGTGCCCGACGAGGTCCTGGCCTTCTCCGAGGCCTGCGCCGCACGCTACGCGCCCGCGCCGGTGTTCACCCTCGACGTGGGCGAGACCACCGCGGGCCTGCGCGTGGTGGAGACCAACTGCTTCCACAGCAGCGGCTTCTACGCGTGCGACGCGCGCGCCATCGCCCGGGCCGTCACCGCGTGGGTCGTGCGCGAGGGCTGAGCGCGCGCCTCCTACCGCACCACCACCGAGCCCCGGTACATGTTCATCCCGCACGTGAAGGCCAGCGCGCCGCTCGCGGGCACGGTCACCTCGATGGGCACCGTGACGTTCAGCGGGAGGTCGCGCTGGAGCTGCATCGAGGGGATGCGCAGCTGCTGCCCGCAGCACTCGTCGGTGGTCCGACGGAACGCGAGGGTGATGCGCGCGCCCGCGGGGGCTCGCACCTCGGCGGGGTGGTAGCCATCGCCGTCAACGAGCACGGGCACCGTGCCGCCGGCCTGCGCCGTGGCCGTGGTCGGCAGCGCGGGCGGGGCCGCGGGTGTCTCAGAACCCTTGCAGCCCAATGTGATCAGCGCGGTCAGGGCCAGCGCCGTGGTGAGTGTCTTCATGCCTTCGCCTCCTGGTTCGTTCGTCGTGTGATCCCATAGCCCAACGCGCAGGCGCCCGCGAGCGCGACGAGCACCCCCGCGGCGGTCCAGACGCCGCGCCACGGCGCGAGGCCCGCGAGGCGCGCCGCGGTGACGCCCAGGGCCGTGACGCCCAGGGCCCGCGCGCCGGTCGACAGCGCCTCCAACCGCCGCAGCACCGTCGCGCCGCGTTCGCGCAGGGCGCGCAGCACGCGCTGCTCCTCGCGCCACACCGTGTACACCACGGGGATGATCTCCAGCGTAAGGAACGCGCTGGTCACCAGCCCCCCGACCATCGGCGCGGCGATGCGCTTCATCACGTCGGCGCCGCTGCCCGTCGCCCACATCATCGGCACCAGCCCGAGGAGCATCGTGCCCACGGTCATGAGCTTGGGGCGCACGCGCTGGATGGTCCCCTCGGCGTGCGCGGCCACGATGTCGTCGAGCGAGTTGATGCGCCCCTCGCGCAGCCGTCGCTCGTAGGCGTGGTCGATGTACACGATCATCACCACCCCCGTCTGCGTGGCGAGGCCCACGAGCGCGATGACCCCCACCCACACCGCGGTGGAGAGCCGGTAGTCGAGCAGGTGCAGCGCCCACACGCTGCCCACCAGCGCGAAGGGCACCGAGAGCAGCACGATGACCACCTCGGTGACGTCGCGGAACTGCAGCCACAGCAGCGCCACCACGATGGCCAGCGCGAGGGGCACCAGCAGACGCATGCGCGCCTCCATCGCGGCGAGCTCTTCGTACTGTCCGGTCCACTGGATCCACGCGCCCCGCGGGAGCACCAGGGACCCGCGTTCGCGCGCGCGGCGCACGGCGGTCTGCGCCTCGTCGACGAAGCCCCCGAGGTCACGACCGTCGTCGAGGTCGATGTAGAGATACCCCGTGAGCGCGCCGTTCTCATCGCGGATCATCGACGGCCCGGCGGTCACCGACACCCGCGCGACGTTGCCGAGGCGCAGGGTGCGGGTGACGCCCAGCGCGTCGCGGCCGCCCTCGGGCAACGCGATGGGGAGCTCGCGCAGGGCCTCGAGGCTGCCGCGGTAGTCCTCGGCCACGCGGAGGGTGAGGGGGAAGCGTCGGCGCCCGTCGACCGCCACGCCCAGGGTCTCGGCACCCAGCGCGAGGGTCACGGTCTCTTGCAGCGCCGCGAGGGTGAGCCCGTGCGCGGCGAGGGCCTCGCGGTCGGGGGTGATGTCGACGTAGGAGCCTCCGCCGCTGCGCTCGAAGAACACCCCGCGGGCGCCGGGCACACGCCGAAGGATCCCCTCCAGCGCGCCGCCCACGGCGTCGATGGCCGCGAGGTCGGCGCCGTGCACCTTCACCCCCACGGCCGTGCGAATGCCGGTGGCCTGCATGTCGATGCGGTTGCGAATGGGCTGCGTCCACGCGTTGGACCACCCCGGCCCGCGCAGCCGCTGATCGAGGTCGGCGACGAGCTCCTCGCGGGTCCACGGCACGTACTCGGGCCAGAGGGAATTGAGCGCGGGGCGCATCCACGTTGGGGTGCGTCCGACGTACCAGCGGCGCACGTAGCGGGTGCGCCACGCGGCCCGGGGTTTGAGCCGCACCACGGTCTCGATCATCGAGAGGGGCGCGGGGTCGGTGGGCGTCTCGGCGCGTCCCACCTTGCCCAGCACCACCGCGACCTCGGGCGTCGCGCGGATCACCGCGTCCTGCCGTTGGAGCTGTCGGCGGGCCTCTTCGAGGGAGATGCCCGGCAGGGTGCTGGGCATGTAGAGCAGGTCGCCCTCGTCGAGGGGCGGCATGAACTCGCGCCCCAGCCGCGACGCGATGGGCAGCGCCGAGAGCACCGCCATGAGGCCGATGAGCACGGTGGTCCCGGGGTTGCGCAGGGCCGTGTGCACGAAGGGCGCGTAGACCGCGCGGATCACCCGCGACACCGGGTGCGTCGCCTCGGGGCGCATCTTTCCCCGCAGCAGCAGGTCGCGCAGCGCGGGCGCCACGGTCACGCTGAGCAGCGCCGCGCCGAGCATCACGAAGGTCTTGGTGTAGGCCAGCGGGCGAAAGAGACGTCCGGCCTGGCCGGTGAGCCCGAAGACCGGGATGAAGCTCGCGGCGATGATCAGCAGCGAGCCGAAGATCGCCGGGGTGACCTCGCGCGCGGCCTCGGAGAGACGTCGCCCGCGCTCCTCGTCGGAGAGGTTCTCCGCGCCTTCGAGGTGCTTGTGCGCGGCCTCGACCATCACGATCTCGGCGTCGACCGTGGCGCCGATGGCGATGGCGATGCCGCCCAGCGACATGATCGTCGCGGGCACCCCGAGCAGCCGCATGGGGATGAACGCCGCGAGCACCGCGAGGGGGAGCGAAATGATCGGCAGCAGCGCGCTGCGCAGGTGCAGCAGAAAGAGCGCGATGACCGCGGCCACCACGATCATCTCCTCGACGAGGGTGTGCCGCAGCGTGTCGATGGCGCGGTCGATGAGCGCCGCGCGGTCATACGCCGTGACCACCTCGACGCCCGGCGGGAGCGCGTCGCGCAGCCCGGCGAGGCGGGTTCGCACCCGCTCGATGACCTCACGGGCGTTGGCCCCGTGGGTCATCACCACGATCCCCGAGACCACCTCGCCCTCGCCGTCGAGCTCGGCGACACCGCGCCGCGGAGAGGGCGCGAGGGCCACCCGTCCGACGTCGCGCACCCGCACCGCGCGGGCCTCGGCGCCCGAGCGCACCAGCGCGACCTCGAGGTCCTCGGCGCGGGTGACGAAGCCCCGGGCGCGCACGAAGTGTTCGCGCTGCGACACCTGCAGGGTGCGCCCGCCCACCTCGCCGTTGGCGTTGCGCACCGCGGCGGCGACGTCGGCCAGGGTCACGCCTCGCTCGCGCAGACGAACGGGGTCGACGGTGACCTGAAAACACGGCGCCGCGCCGCCCACCGAGGCTACTTCGGCGACCCCGGTGACCCCCGTGAGCGCCGGGCGCAGCACGGTCTCTTGCAGGAACCACAGGGCCGCGAGGTCGTTCGCCCCCGTACGATCGCGCAGGGCGTACTGGTAGACCCAGCCCACGCCGCTGCCGTCGGGTCCGATGCGCAGGGAGACATCCGCGGGCATGGCGTTGCGGGCGTTGTTCACCGACTCCTGCACGCGGGCGCGGGCGCTGGGGACGTCGGTGCCTTCGTCGAACACGACGTAGACGAAGGCCATGCCGAACATGGTCTGGGCGCGCACGTCGGCGACGTGGGGCGCGCCGAGCATCGCGGTGACCAGGGGGTAGGTCACCTGGTCCTCGAGGAGGGTGGGCGAGCGGCCGGACCACTCCGCGAACACCACCACCTGCGGATCGCTGAGGTCGGGCACGGCGTCGAGGGGCACCGCCTTCGCCGACGACCACCCGAGGGCCCCCAGCGCCACCGCGAGGGTGAGCACCAGCGCGCGGTGACGGGCGCAGAGGTCGAGCAGGGCTCCGATCACGGCGCACCTCCCGCCCGCGAGAGCGTCGCGCGGAGACGGCTCTCGGCGTCGAGCAGGAACGCCCCGCGGGTGACCACCGCCTCGCCCGCGCGGAGGCCTTCGCGCACGGCGTATCCGTCGGGGTCGAGGTCCCCGAGCCGCACCGCCCGGGGCTCGAAGACCCCGCCCCCGCGGTCGACGAAGACGTACTGCGCTGCGCCCGTGTCGATCACCGCGTCGCGGGGAACCCGCAGGGAGTCTCCGCCTTCGGGCTGCGTCGCCCGGAGCTCCAGCGTGCCCACCGCACCCGGTCGCAAGGCGCCATCGGGGTTCGCGAGCTCCACGCGCACGCGGGCGGTGCGGGTCTCGAGGGAGGCCACGGGCTCGACCCAGGTCACCGACGCCTCGCGGGTCGCGCCCTCCAGCCGCAGGGTCGCGGGCGTGCCGCGGCGCACCCGGGGGAGGTCGCGCACGTCAACGCTGGCCGTGGCCCACACGCGGTCGAGGGCGGCGACCTCGTAGAGCAGGGTCTCGGGTGTGGCGTACATCCCGAGCACCGCCTCGCGGCGCATCACCACGCCCCGCATGGGCGAGCGCAGGGGCACCGCGCGCAGGGGCACCCGCGTGCGCTCGATGACCGCGAGCTCGCGGGGGTCGACCCCGAGGAGCAACAGCCCCTCCCGCGCGCGGGACGCGAGGCGCTCGTCGGTCATCGCGCCGGTCCATCCCATGGCCGCGATCCACTCCTGCTGGGCCTGGAGCACCTGCGGGCTGAACACCCACGCGAGCACCTCACCCGCGCCCACGGCGACCCCTGTCTGTTGCACGGCCACGCGCTCGACGAAGCTGTTGGCGCGCACGCGCACCTGGGCCACGCGGTCCTCGGCGGCGACGACCACCGCGGGCGCGCGGAGCACCGCGGCGCTGGCGCGGGGGCGCAGGGCCTCGCTGGCGATGCCCCCGAGCTGCACCCGGTCGAGGGTGAGCATCAGCGACGCGGGCGCGCTCCCGTCGGGCGGCGGACCGCTGTCGGGTGTCGTCGCAGGTGCCTGCGCCCCAACGCGTTCAAGCTGCATGTGGCAGATCGGGCACTCGCCCGGCGCGTCGGCGTGCACCTCGGGGTGCATCGGGCAGAAGTACCCCGCGCGGGCGGTGTGCGAGGCCACGGGTGTCCAGAAGTGCAGCCATGTGGCCGTGGCGAGGGAGGTCGCGGCGACCACCAGGGCCCAGCGAACAAGGCCCATGATCCAGAGCGCGCGCGGCGCGGGGAGCTCGGTGTCGGGCACGCTCACGGGGCCTCCGGGAGCTCGGTGAGGGGCGCGCGGGGGAGGGGGGCGCCCACGCGGGCTTCGAGCGCCGAGACCGCCCGCACGAGCTCCGCCGCGGCGTCGGCCTCTTCGTCGCCGACCTCGATGCGCATGCGGGCGGCGTCGATCCATTCGAGCAGGGAACCCGCGCCGACACCGAAGGCCGCCTGGGCGGCGTCGAGGGCGCGCTGCGCGGCGGGCACCGCGCGGTCGTGAATGACCCGCAGCGCGCGCGCGGCTGTGAGCATGCGCGCGTGGAGGTCGATGACCTCGGCGCGCACCTCGGCGGCGCGGGTGTCGCGGTCCCAGAGCGCGGCCTCGGCGCGGTGCGCAGCGGCGCGTTCGCGGGCAGGACCACCCCCCCAGAGCCAGGGGAGGGTGGTCATCGCGCTGAGCCCGTAGCCCGGCTCCATCGCGGGGTCGAACCACGCGCCGGCGCCGACGGTGATCATGGGCTCCCGGGCCTCGGCGCGGGCCTCGGCGCGCATCGCGCGGGCGGCCGTCACCTGCGCCTCGGCGACGCCCATCTCGCCCCGCAGTCGCAGGGCCTGTTGCACCAGGGGCTCAGGGTCACCCGGCACGAAGTCCGCGTCGGGCGAGGGGACCTCCCCCAACGGCGCGTCGACCGCGCGACGCAGCAGCGCGTTGGCGGCGCGTCGGGCCCGCTGGTGCTCGGCGTCGAAGCGCGCGAGCCGCTGGAGCACCCGGGCGCGCTCGGCCTCCACCCGCGCGACCCCGGCGATGCCCGCGGTGGACGCGCCGACCCGCGCGCGCACGAGCTCGTGCATCGCGTCGAGCACGGTGAGGTGCCGCACGTGCACGGCGTGGTGCCGCGCGGTGAGGGCGAGCTCGGCGTGGGCCTCGGCGGCGCGGGCGAAGAGCGCCTGCTCGCGGGCGGTGAGCTCGGCGAGGGCGGCCTCGGCTTCGGCCACGCGCTGCGCCGACCGCGCGCCGCGGAGCCCCGCGGTGGTGAAGGTCTGCCGGGCCTCGACCATGATCATCTGCGCGCGGCCGAGGTCCCAGGGGCGCGAGAAGGGCACGTTCCAGAGCTGTGCGCCGGCCTCGGGGGGCGCGAGGCTGCGGGCCGCCTCGGCGTCTTCGAGGGCCGCGCGGGCGCGGTGGGCCGCCGCCACGCGGGCGCCGTCGCGGTCGATCACCGCGCGCACGAAGTCGGCGCGAGAGAGCGCGGGGCCGTCGAGGGGCGCGTCGTCACGCCGCGGGCTCGAGGGCGCCAGCGACGCGCGGCGGACGAGCGACGCGGGGAGCGCCGGGGTGCAGGCCGTGAACAGAACACACAGGGAGGCAAGGAGATGGGATCGCATCGCGCACCGGTCCAGGGAGACGTCGCGCGGCGCGCAGGGCGCCACGCAGTCCGCGGCGCGCAGGGCAGAGGGGCCCGGCGCGCGCCCAGAGGAGGCGCGTCGATCAACGCAGCAGGGCGCAGTGCAGTCGGTACAGCGGTGGCGCGGGCCCGGCGCGGGTGCGGCGGTGCCCTCGGGGCGCGGGGAGCGACGGGGCGTCGCGGCGCATCGCGAGGAGCCACACGGTCATCGCGACGAAGAGCGCGAGGGGCGGCGGCAGCGGGAGGTGGAGGTCGGGGAGCGGGGTGACGGGCATGCCCGCAACCGCGCGCTCGTCGCAGCAGGGCTGGTCGAGGGACGCGTGGGCGGGGTCGGGGCGCTCCTCGGGGCAGCAGGGGCGCACCATCGCGCGGTGCATGCCCTCGCACCAGACGTAGGCCGCGCCGCCGAAGACCGAGGGCACGACCACCGCGAGCGTCGCGAGCGCCAGCGCGAGGGCCCGGAGGGCGGCGCGCGGAGGGCTCTCGCTTCGACGGGGACGCATGGCCTGACAGTGGTTTCACGGCGCGAGGCGCGGCGCAAGCGCGGGCTGCTGACGGCGACACGGGGCCTGTGCGAGACTGCGGGGCGTGCGCCGACGGGTCGCCAGTGTGGTGTGGGTGCTGCTCGCGGGCTGTGACGAGAGCGGGCTGCGCTCGCTGCGGGTTGATCCCGACGCGACGGTCGCGCTCCCCTCGACGCGGTGCTCGCGCGCCGAGGACTGCGACGACGGGGACATGTGCACCACGGACCTCTGCGTGGTGGGCAACGTGTGTGACCACGAGCGGGTGCCGGGGTGCGTCGCGCCGCGGCGGTGCACCCGCGCCGCGGACTGCGACGACGGAGTGTCGTGCACCCGCGACCGCTGCCTGGTGAGCGGCCTCTGCGACAGCGTCGTCGACGAAGCGCTCTGCGCGGTGGGCACGCGCTGCGACGCGCGCCGCGGCTGCGAGGGACCCGACGCGGGCGCGGTCGACGCGGGCGTGGTCGACGCGGCCGCGGTCGACGTCGGGGGCGTCATGGCGAGCGACCGACCCGTGGGTGAGGACCGTGTCGCTGCGAGTGACGTCGTCGCGACGCGGGACGTGCCAACGGTGACCGATGCGCCCGCGGTGACGGATGCGGGGACCGACCCTCGCAGCGGGACCTACACCCTCGTGCCCGCGATCGCGTACGCGTGTCAGGACGAGGTGTTCAAGACGCCCGTGCTCAGCCTCGCGGTGGCGTCGCTGACGGTGGTCGCGCGGCCTGGCGGCGTCACCGTGACGTGGCCCGGCGGAGGCGCGCCGCTCACGGGTCCGGCCGTCGCGGGCGACGCGCTGGTGGCCACCGCGACCCTGCCGCACCCGGACTGCACCGCGACCCTCACGCTGCGGGCGAGCTTCGCGCCCGGAGCACGAATGAACGGCACCCTCGCGCTGGGCTTCACGGGCATCGGGTGCGCCCTCACGAGCTGTGAAGCGCGGACGTTCCCGGTGCAGTCGCTGCGCGCGCCCTGAGCGCTGAAAATAGTGTTCCGAGGTTGTTTGACACCCGCGAAGAACCCGCGTACGGTTTCGAAGCCTCTCGCGTTCCGGGTCGTTCTCTCCTCCCTGCACTCCTCTGCGGTTGCTCGACGGATGATCTGATCAGACACGAGGTGCCCCGCGGCGACGACCGCCGCGCGGCTACCGTCTGGCGCAGTTTCCGTTCTGTGGGAGCGGCAACTTCGTCGGCGACAAGCGGCAACAGGCCGCAGCGAGCCATCACATGGGTACACGTCTCTACGTCGGGAATCTCACCTTCTCCACCACCGAGGACCGTCTGCGCTCCGTGTTCGAGCAGACCGGCGCCCAGGTCCAGTCGGTCCACATGGTGACCGACCGCGACACCGGCCGTCCGCGCGGGTTCGCGTTCGTCGAGGTCGGCGACGCCGCCCAGGCGACCGCGGCCATCGAGGCCCTCAACGGGCACTCGGTCGACGGCCGCACGCTCACCGTGAACGAGGCGCGTGAGCGCGAGGGCGGCCGCGGCGGCGGCGGCGGCGGCGGTGGCGGCGGCTACGGTGGCGGCGGCGGCGGCGGCTACGGCGGCGGCGGTGGCGGTGGCCGCGGTGGTCGCGGCGGCGGCGGCGGCGGCCGTTACTGAGCCAATCCCCTTCTCTCCCTTCCTACCTCCCTCCGCGGCGTGATCCACACGCCGCGAACCTCTCCCTGACTCCACCTCTCCGGTCTCATCGCGGCTTCGCGGTGTGATCCCTGATGTTGTGCCTTGCGCGACGACCCCTCGCGCACGCGCGAACCGTGGGCCCTGCGCTGCGCCCTTCCCCGGGCGAGGTCCGCGGGGTACATCCGTTCACCCATGCGCGCAGCAGACCCTGAGGCCATCGTCATTCGCGGCGCCCGAGAGCACAACCTCCAGGGCGTCGACGTCTCCATCCCCAAGCGGCAGTTCGTGGTGATCACGGGGGTGAGCGGCAGCGGCAAGAGCTCCCTCGCCTTCGACACGCTCTTCGCCGAGGGGCAGCGGCGCTACGTCGAGAGCCTCTCGGCCTACGCGCGGCAGTTCCTCGGGCAGATGGAGAAGCCGAAGTTCGACAGCATCCGCGGGCTCTCGCCCACCATCGCCATCGAGCAGAAGACCGCGTCGAGCAACCCTCGCTCCACGGTGGGCACGGTCACCGAGATCCACGACCACCTGCGCGTGCTATTTGCGCGCGTGGGGGTGCAGCACTGCCACCAGTGCGGCCGCGCCGTGGGGCGACAGAGCGCGCAGCAGATCGTGAAGGCCCTGCGCGCGCTGCCCGACGGCACCCGCCTGACCCTGCTCGCGCCGGTGGTGCGGCAGCGCAAGGGCGAGCACAAGGACGTGATGGAATCCCTTGTCGCCCAGGGCTTCGTGCGCGCCCGGGTGGACGGCAAGACGCTCGATCTCTCCGAGGCGATGCCCGCGCTGGAGAAGAAGACGAAGCACAGCGTGGAGGCGGTGATCGACCGCGTGGCGCTGAAGGGGGACGTCACCGAGCGGCTCACCGACTCGGTGGAGAGCGCCCTGCGCGTGGG
>JBILLI010000192.1:0-11429 GCA_044376155.1 Polyangiales bacterium | reverse complement strand
GGGGGAAGGGCCGGGGAAGGGGGCCACGTCTCGCGAATTCGTCTCGTATTCAAGCCGTTCTCGGAGATGTGTCCCGACGTGAACCGAGGCGGGGGAAGGGGGCCACGTGTCGCGGATTCGCCCGGAGAACGAGCGTCGTCGGAGGGAGGAGGCGGGAGGTCAGTTCGTGAACGTGAAGGTCGCGTCGGCGTAGCCGATGACCTCGGAGGCGAGGGGGAGCGTCGTCGTGAACTGACTGCCGCCCTCGTGATGGAAGTACCAGCGCGTGCGGGCCGGGACGACGGTGAACGAGCACATGTCCGCGAGGTTGGTGAGGTTCGTGATGACCTGGGTGTTGCCGTCGGGGACGCGCGTGCGCACGATCGCGTTGGCGCCCAGGGGGCCGTTGGTGCGGTAGCTCAGCCAGATGGCGTTGCCGAAGAACTCCGCGACGCCCCAGAAGGCCCAGTTCTCACAGTAGAACGGCGCGTTCAGGGCCACGGCGCCGAGGTCGCTCACGGTGCCCGCGACGGGCGCGCCGCCGGGGAGGGCGATGTTGTAGGCGCGGCCGCCGACGTAGAGCACCACGCGGTCGTAGCCCGCGAAGATCCCGAAGTAATAGGCTGTGCGGTCGAAGGCGACGGGCTGCGTGAGCGCGATGCGCACGCCCGTGGGGGCGAGCGTCATGGCGTTGAGCTCGAGCAGGTGGGTGAAGGTCACCACCGAGCCCGGGAGGGCCTGGCTCGCCGGGTTCACCCCGTCGGTCGACAGCGAGTAGAACGCGCCGGAGCGCAGGTTCGAGAAGAACGCGTCCCGCGGGGGCGTCGCCGAGACCGCGGGGCTTGAGAGGTCGAAGGAGAAGAAGCGCGCCGTCGCGGTGTCGCCGCTGTAGTGCACGTACGAGATGTTCGCCGCGATGCCGCCGCGGTCGTCGCCCGTGAGGGTGTTGTGGTCGACGACGCGCGCGTTGGTGACACCCAGCGACGCGATGCGCAGGTTCGCCTCGCAGTTGCCCACGCGGCAGGTGAAGCCCGTGCCGCAGACGTTCCCGCAGCGGCCGCAGTTGTTGTTGTCGGTGCTGAGGGAGGTGCACGCGCCGTTGCACGCGGTCTGACCGAGGATGCAGCAGGTGCCCGACGAGCAGATCCCGATGCGCAGCGGGCACGCGTTGGCGCAGCGCCCGCAGTTCGCGCTGTCGCTCGTGAGGTCGACGCACACGCCGTTGCAGAGCGTGCGGCCTGCCGGGCACGCCTGCACGCACGCGCCGCTGGTGCAGGTCACGGTGCCGCCGACGGGGGCGGCGCAGCGCACGTCGCAGCGCCCGCAGGCGGCCGTGTCGGTCTGCAGGTTGCGGCAGGTGCCGGCGCAGTTCGTGAGGCCCGCGGTGCAGTTCACCACGCACGTCCCCGCGGCGCAGACCTGGCCGGTGGCGCAGCGGTTGCCGCAGGTCCTGCAGTTGGCCGGGTCGCTGGTGATGTTGGTGCATGTGCCCGCGCACGCGGTCTGTCCGCTCGGGCAGACGCACGCGCCCATCACGCACGACGTGCCGCCGGTGCAGGCGCGGGCGCACATGCCGCAGTGCGCGTTGTCGCTGGAGAGGTCGCGGCACACGTTGCTGCAGTTGGTGGTGGGCGACGTGCAGACGGTGCTGCAGATGCCCGCGCGGCACTCCTGGCCGGGCATGCAGGCCATGCCGCACCCGCCGCAGTTCGCGGTGTCGGTCTGGGTCACGCGGCAGAACCCGCCGCACGCGGTCTGGCCCATGGGGCACATGGGGGCGCAGATCCCGTCGTCGCAGACGAGGCCCATGGGGCACGGCCGCGAGCCCGCGCAGAAGATCACCTGCGGCACATCGACCGCGTCGGCCGCGGCGTCGACGATCACCGGGACATCCCCCGCGTCGGCCTCGCCGCCGTCGACGGCGATCACGTCGGGCGCGGTGACCACGTCGGTCTCCATGACCACGTCGTTCTCGGTGACCACATCGGGCGCGGCGACCACGTCGGGCGCGGTGACCACGTCGGGCGCGGTGACCACGTCGGGCGCGGCGACCACGTCGGGCGCGGTGACCACGTCGGGCGCGGTGACCACGTCGGGCGCGACGACGATGTCGGGCGTCGCGGGCACATCGCTGCCGCCGAGGATGAATTGGTTGGTGGTGTAGGAGCACCCGCCCGCGAGGAGCGCGGGCAGAAGAAAGCGAAGCGGTGATCGAATCACGGGTCGTACCCTCCTGCGGCCGTTGTGCCGCACGCGGGGAGAGCGGGTCAACCCCGCATGGCTCAGTCCAACCGTTCGACCCGCACGTCGACGCGCAGGACCTCGGGGCCGCCGCCCTTGTAGATCGTCCCGCTGGTGGGGGTGGCGTCGCGGTAGTTGCGCCCGCAGGCGACGCGCACGTGGTCGGCGCCCGCGAGGCAGCCGTTGGTCGGGTCGAAGCCCACCCATCCCCGGCCCGGGAGGTACAGCTCCACCCACGCGTGGGAGGCCTCGCCCTGGGCGGTGTTGGCGTAGTCCGCGCCCGTGTGGATGTACCCCACGCGGTAGCGCGCGGGCACCGAGAGCAGGCGGGCGAGGCAGATGAAGAGGTTGGCGAAGTCCTGGCAGACCCCGCGGCGGTTCACGTACACGTCGAAGGGCGTGGTGTTCAGGGTGGTGGCGCCGCTGACGTAGCGAAAGTCCCTGAAGATCGTGGTGTTCATGTCGAGGAGCGACTGCACCAGGTCGTGGTCCTGCCGGTGCACGAAGCTCATGGCGTACTCGTAGAGCTCGTCGAGCTGCGTCTCGGGCAGCTCCATGGGCAGCAGGTAGGGGAGCATCATCTGCCGCTGCCAGGGCATCCACGCGAGGGGCAGCACGGTGCGGCGCGCGGGGGAGCGCAGGGCGTCTTCGTCCACGGCGTGCACGCGCACCACCGCGCGGCTCAGGATGCGCAGCACGGTGTACGGCGTCTCCACCTCGACGTGGGTGCTGGCGTTGCCGAAGACGTCCTCGTCGTCGCGACGCAGGTCGTGGGGGGTGACGTAGAGCTCGTGGGCGATGAGCTCCTGCCGCGGGTCGTGCACGGGCGCGAGGCGCAGGCGATGCACGCTGCGCTCCACCGGGGCGTTGTAGAAATACACGCTCTCGTGCGCGACGCTGAGCACCCGCGTGCCCAGGCGCGAGACGAAGGGGGGCGGATTCATCAGCGCGAGGCGCGAGGGTGTGGTGGTGGGCGGGGTCGGCGGGGGAGGGGCCCACGACCCGAGCCGCGCGGGGGTCAGCGCCCGGGCCCGGGGCGCGCGCGACACCGGCGTCACGAAGCGCGCGGGGCGCGTCGCGTCGGCGTGCGAGTCGAACACATAGGCCCCGCGGCGGATCACCACCATCTGCCCGCCCTCCATGGGCGCCCACGACGCGCCGTGAAAGGGCTGCGTCGACACCAGCGCGATGGTGCGCGAGCGGTCACCCGCGTCGAAGAGGTCGACCACGAGGTCGTCGGCCTCGAGGCGGGGCTCGTGGGGCGGGAGCAGCCGCGCGAGGTAGAGCCCGTTGTAGCGCTCGTCGTCGTGGTAGGCGACGAGGTCGGTGCCGTCGGTGAGCAGAAAGTTCGCCGTGCCCAGCGCGTCGAGGGAGCGCAGCCAGCCGTGCAGGGTGGTCCACGGGACATCACTCAGCCGCCGCGCGCCGGCCGCGCGAAAGCGCCCCAGGAGCCAGCAGAACGCGTGCTCGGAGTCGGTGCGGCCGATGGGCTCGAAGGTCCCGTCGGCGTCCAGCGGGAGGGCGGCGTTGAGGTCGCCGAAGAGGTCGCCGTTGTGCGCGAAGCACCAGTCGCGCCCGCCGAAGGAGCGCGCGAAGGGGTGGGTGTCTTGCTCCTCGAGGGTGCGCGCGGCGCCGCGGAGGTGGCACACGAAGATGGTCGACGCGAAGCGCTCCCACTCGCGGAGCACCTTGGTCATCGCGTTCTCGCCGATGGAGCTCGGGTCCTTCACCACCATGGCCGCGCGGGCGGGCTCGGGGTACCACGCGAAGCCCCAGCCGTAGGGCGCGTCGTGCTCCTTGGTCTCGGCGAGGGCGCGCAGGGTGATGGAGGGCGACGCCGCGCTGTCGAAGCTCATCGCCATGAGCCGCGTGGCCTCGTGTTCGCGCCGCCGCGCCGCGGCCGCGGGGGTCTGCGGCGGGGGACCGCCCGCGCGGTCGTCGTGCTCGGACATCACCCGCGAGCATGCGTCGCCCGGGGGCGGCGGGGCAATGGGAAGCCGCGGGGAGCGCGTTCGACGCGCCGGGGAGGGGACCTCGCCGCGGGGCGCTCAACCCCGCGGGAGCAGCGCGCCGGGCGTGACGTCCAGCGCCTCGGCGAGGCGCAGCAGCGTGCGCACCGTGGGGCTCTGCCGGTTCGACTCGACGCGCTGGAGGTACTGCGGCGAGACCCCGGCCCGGGCCGCGAGCGCCGCGCCGCTCAGCCCCTTCGCCGCGCGCAGCCGTCGCAGCGCGAGGCCCAACGAGCGGTGCGTCGTCGCGCTCGGACCCTCGACCGGCGACTCCCTCGCCGCGAGCAGCCCCGCGGGCGTCACGCCCAGGCTCGACGCGAGGCGCGCCAGCGTCGAGAGCCGCGGGTCGACCACGCCCGACTCGATGCGGCGGAGGTGACCCGGGTCGACGTGGGCCTCGGTCGCGAGGCGCGCGGCGCTCCACCCTGCTCCCAGCCGCAGGTCGTGAACGCGCAGCGCGACCTGCGCCCGCGCATCGTCGAAGGGGTCGTTCATCCGGGGTCCTCGCCAGCATGGACGACGTCGCGCCGCGCGGTCTGACCCGCCCCGCGCGATTGCAACCGATGGGTTCAGAAACCGCGCCTCGACTCCGCGGAGCGCGGGATCAACCTGCGTAGCATCACCGCTGCGTGTCAGACGCGGCGCCTCGCGTGCGTCTCTCCGCGACGGGTGACGGAGGCCCGTGACGCATGAGACCAAACACAACGCGCGACGTGCGCAGGGCGACGGGGCTGGCGTGGCGCGCGCTCGCCCTGATCGCGATGGTGGGCTGCATCTTCGAGCCGAGTCGGGCGGGCGGCGGCGCGTGGGTGCCCGCCGACGCCGGCGCGCCGGTCTGCGCGGTCGACGCCGAGGAGCCGTGCGCGTGTGCGGGCGGCGCGCCCGGGCGGCGGCGGTGTCAGACCAACGGGGCGTGGGCCGCGTGCGTCTGCGCGGGCGCGTGCACGCCGCAGTGCGCGGGGCGCGTGTGCGGAGACGACGGCTGCGGCGGGAGCTGCGGCGCGTGCGCGGGGGACACGCGCTGCGAGGCGGGGCGCTGCGTCGCGCGCTCCGCGTCGGCGTGCGCGCCCGTGGACCTGGGCTCGCGCCTCGGCCCCTCCGTCGCCACCGGCACCACCGCCGCGGGCACCCTCGCGCACACCGCGCCCTGCGTGATGACCTCGCAAGACGCCTCCGAGGTCACCTTCGCGTGGACCGCGCCGTCGGCCGGGCGCTACGTCTTCTCCACCGAGTCGTCGGGCTTCGACACCGTGCTCACGGTGCGCGACGGCGCGTGTGACGGCGCGCCGCTGGCGTGTGAAGACGACTCCGCCGGGCTCGCGCAGCAGTCCCGGGTGAGCGTCGATCTCGCTGCAGGACAACGGGTTTCGGTCATCATCGACGGCTTCGACGCGCAGGCGGTGGGGCTCTACGCGCTCTCCATCACCCGCGCGCCGAGCTGCGTGCCCTCGTGCAGCGGGCGCACCTGCGGCGACGACGGCTGCGGCGGGATCTGCGGGAGCTGCGCGAGCGGGTTCGTCTGCGCGAGCGGGACCTGCACCCGATCGCAGGCCGAGGACCCGTGCGGCGGCGTCACCGCGGGCGGTCGCTGCCTGAGCGCCAACACCCTGGAGCGCTGCGTGGTGAATTCGGGCTTCGGCACGCCGCAGCGGGTGACGCTGACCTGCGGTCCGGGGGAGCAGTGCATGGCCGCGGCGGGGGAGGCCCGCTGCGTGCTCACGGCCGTGTGTCGCGAGGGCGCCACGCGCTGCGCGAGCGGCGCGTTTCAGCGGTGCGCAGGTGGTCAGTGGTCGGCCGTGACGTGCAACGGGACGTGTCAGCAGACCGCCCTCGGCGCCGAGTGCATCGCGCGCACCACCGGCACGCGCACCTACAGCGGGCGGCTGCAGTATCACCTCCGCGCGCCGAACCCCGCGCGCACGGGGTGGCAGAGCACCACCACCCTCGCGGTGGCGCAGGGCTTTCTGGTGGTCTCTCTGCGGGGCACGCAGGTGCTCGGCACGACCGTGACCGGCACCGGGACCACCGACGGCGGACGCTTCAGCGTGCCCGTGTCGACGACGCCCGGCCCCGATGATCTCCTGGTCTTCATCGCCGCGCAGCAGGACGCCCGCGGTGAGGCGCAGCTCGCGTTGGCGTTTCGCGGGCTCGACGCGCAGAACAGCCCGGGGCTGCCCGGTGGGTGCACCGCCCTCGGCAGCACCACGCGCCTCTGCCGCACCAACGCCGAGAACCCCGCGCAGCGCCCCGCGGTGTGGAACTGGTCGATGCGCGGCGCCGACCTCCCGCCCGATGGCGAGATCGAGATCCGTCCCGACTACTCCGAGCCCGCGCGGCTCTTCGACTGGGCGCGCTACGTCTACAACCGCGCGCGCACCAGCCTCTACGGCCGCGACGGCGACAGTCTGGTGATGTGGTTCATCCCCGGCGTGAAGTGGGCCGACTGTGGCAACTGCGCGAGCAACACCCGCTACTCCTTTGCCACCGCGGGCGGCACGCCCCTGCTCTTCGATTCCCAGATCTGGTTCTCGGGTGGACCCGAGCAGCTCGCGTGGGCTGACGCGGTCACCACCCACGAGCTCGGCCACTGGATGATGAACAGCTACGGGCGCAACCCCGGGGAGGGCGGGCAACACTTCATCGGCGAGCCGGTGTTCCCAGGCATGGCGTGGAGCGAGGGGTGGGCGACCTTTCACAACGCCGAGGCGCGGCAGGACCCGGTCTATCTCTCCGTGAGCTCGTCCAACGACGCCAGCCTCGCGGTGTCGATGTGGAGCCTCAACCTCGACGCGCGGAGCTACTCCGACCCCCGCAACCGTTGGACGCGCCCGCAGGCTTCGCAGGGGCTCTACCAGCGCATGGACGAGAACGAGGTCGCGTCGCTGCTCTGGCGGCTCTCCCGGGGCACCCGCGGCGCGAGCCCGATCTACCAGGCCATGAGCGCCCCGCGCGCCCGTCTGCCCACCGTCACGGGCGCCTGGGAGCGCGGATACAACCGCATCTTCTGGCGCACCGACGCGCGTGGCATCGACGAGAGCACCGTGTTTCGCACGAGCCAGCCCGCGCCGATGTTTGCCGACTTCCTCGACGCCCTGCGCTGCAACGGCTTTCCCGCGACGGACCTCGACGGAGTTCTCGTGCCCTCGACCTACTACCCCTACCCCAGCGCCAACCCGCTGTGCCGACGGTGAGAAACACCATGCGCTGCAATCACATCTGCACGATCCTGGTGGGCGCGCTCCTCGGGTGCGCCCGCGCGCCGGAGCCGCTCGCCTCCGCCTCGCCCCGCGCGCATCCCTGCGCCGACGCGCCGATCACCGCGCGGTGGACGGCCGAGCGCAAGCAGCCGACGGGCACGCAGACGCGCCTGCGCCTCGAGATGCACATCGACGTGCCGGGCCGCATCCCCGCGCCGCTGCGCCTCACGATTCACGCGCCCGAGGGCGCGGTGCTGGTGGGCGCTGACACCCGCGACCTCGGACACCCGTCGCCCGGCGCCACCGTCGCGGAGGTCATCGAGGTCGAGTACCCGAGCACCCCCACGAAGGACCTCGTCGTCGAGCTCGACGCGCGCGAGGGCGACGAGGTCGCGCACGTCACCCTCACGCACCGCTTCGGGCGTCCCGCGCCCGCGGCGCCGATGCCGGTGTTCTCCGGCCCGGCCGTGGTCATCGGCGGCGTGGACTTCGGCCCCGTGCACCTCGGCGGGTTGCGCGCGCATCGGTGACCGATCGGGCGCGGTGCTCCGAGGCGCGGCCGCGGATCGCGTCAGGGCGCGAACCGCTTGACCTCTTCGCCGACGCCACGCGAGATGCGGCGGATGACCGCCCCGCTTCAGCAGGTGCTCTACACCACCCCCCACGACGACGCGGCGCAGACGGTCGATGTCGTCGAGCTCGCCCCGCCCGACTGCCCACACGACGGCGTGGTGGTCGCGGTCAAGGCGCGCCCCATCAACCCCGCCGACCTGCTGCTGTTGCAGGGGCGTCACGTGTACCGGCCGACGCTGCCGACGTCGGTCGGCATCGAGGGCGCGGGCGTGGTGATCGAGGCGGGGCCCGGCTCCCGTCTGCCGGTCGGCGCCCGGGTGGCGATCCCCAGCGGCGGCACGTGGCGAGATCGCATGGCCCTGCGCGACGAGGACGTGCTCGCGCTGCCCGAACACGTCGACCTGAAGCAGGCCGCGATGCTCTGCGTGAACCCCTTCACGGCGGTGGGAATGCTCGAGGGCGTGAGCCCGGGCGCGACGGTGCTGGTCAACGCGGCGACGTCCGCCATCGCCCGCCTCGTGCTCGCTGTGGCAATGCGCCGGGGGATCCACACCGTCGCCGTCGCGCGCACCGCCGACGCGAAGATCCCCGACGCGGGCGCCGTGGTGGTCGACGGCGACGACCTCGCCGCGAGGGTGCGCGCGGTGGCGCCGTCGCCGGTGATCCTGGCCCTCGACGCCGTCGCGGGCGCGGCCAGCGGCCGGATGTTCGATGCCGTGGCCGACGGCGGCGCGCTCGTGGTGTACGGGCTCCTGGGCGCGGACCGCGTCGAGCTGCCCGCCGCCGGGATGGTGTTTCGCGATGTCTCCGTGCGCGGGTTCTCGCGCCTCCGAGGCTTTCGCGCGATGTCCGCGGAGCGCCGGGCCGCGATCACCGCGGAGCTCGTGCAGATGCTCGCCGAGGGCGCGCTGACCACCGCCGTCGAGGCCGAGTATCCCCTCGCCGAGGTGAGGGCCGCGCTCACCCATCACCAACGCCCCGGGCGGCGCGGGAAGATCCTGCTGCTGTCGTGAGCGCCGGGGCGGGCTCAGCGCTGACGCTGCATCGCGAGCGGCGACAGCGCGGTCGGGCGACGCGCCGGCGTGCACATGTCGTTGTCGCCGGGGCGCTGCCCGAAGCGCAGGCTGTCACCCTCGAGGGCGACGAGGTCGAAGTCCTGCCCGCACGCGCTCACCGGGCGCTGGCCCAGGCCCGCGCAGCCCTCGGCGGTGATGTCCACGTCGACGTCCGCGGCGATCGCGCGACCGCAGCCCTGCGCGCTGGAGAGAAAGCCCGCGGCGGCGGCGCCGTGCGCCCGGAGGGTCTTGCGCGTGAAGCGAAAGGTGCCGTTCGAGGCGCCCGCGACGACCGAGGGCTCCGCGACCTCGTAGGGGCCCTCGATGTGCGCCGTGACGAAGGGCGCGGTGCACGCGGCGTCGGCGTAGGTGACGTAGTCGAGCGACCAGTCGGCGCGGGTCATGTCGAAGCGGAGCTGGATGTGCTGCCCGCTGCCGTTGGGGATGCAGGCGCTCGACCAGCGCCCCGTGAGGTCCACCCGCGGCGTCGAGGGGGTGGTCGTCTGCGGCGCACCGCACGCGGCGGTGAGGGCGAGGAGGGCGGCGAGGGAAGCGTGGCGGATGTTCATGGCGTGACTCCTTCGTTCGGTTGCCGTCGCGCTCGCCGCGAGGGGCAGCGCGAACAACCCCATCCTGCGCACCCGGGCGCCTCCCGGCCATACGCAGATGTGCATGGTCTCCATGCAGGAACGTTGGGGTGATACCCTCGCTCAGACCCCAATGCTGGATTGGAACGACCTCCGCTTCTTCCTGGCCATCGTGCGCGGGCGGACCCTCACCGCCGCGGCCCGCGCGCTCCGCGTCTCGCAGCCGACGGTGTCGCGTCGCCTCGCCGCCCTGGAGCGCGACTTCGGGGCGAAGCTCTTCCTGCGCGGGGCGACGGGCTACACGTTGACCGCGCCCGGACGGCGGCTCCTCGAGGTCACCGAGCCGCTCGCCACGCAGCTTGAGCGGGTCGAGCGCGGCGTCGTCGACGACGCGTCGCGGGTGGTGGGCACCGTGCGCGTCGCGGTCACCGAGATGACCGCGCTGCATCTGCTCGAAGACACGCTGCGGCCGCTGCTCGACGCGCACCCGGGGCTCGCGGTGGACCTGCTCGCGGGCAACCTCGCGGCGGACCTCGCGCGCGGCGAGGCGGACCTGGCCGTGCGCCTCGTGCGTCCCGACAGCGCCGATCTCGTGCGCCGCCGCCTCGGCGCGATGCGCTACGGGCTGTTCGCCGCGCGGTCCTACCTCGACGGGGCCGCGCCGGTCTCGCGGCCCGACCTCGCGGGGCACCAGGTGATTCGCCCCGTGCGCTCGATGGCGCAGGGGCCCGAGGCCCGATGGCTGGAGCAGCACGCGCTGCAGGCGCGGGCGACGGTGTGCGTCGACAGCCCCTTCCTCGCGCTCCGCGCGGCGGTGGCGGGGTTGGGGCTGGCGGTGCTGTCAGACTCCCTCGCGCAGTGCGCCCCCGAGCTGGTGTGCGCGCGGGCGCTGCCGGAGATTCCGTCGCGGGAGGTCTGGCTCGTGTATCACCGCGACCTGCGCGAGGTGGCGCGCGTGCGCTGTGTGGCCGAGGCCGTCACCGCCTGCCTTCGTCCGCGCCTCGCGCGCGGGCACGCGGCGCTCGCGGCCACGCCGCCTCTACGCGCGGCGGATCCCTGAGGCGCCTGCGAGGCTCTCCCTCGGGGGCGCGTCGGGCATCCCCAGCACCGCCACGCCGCGCTCCAGCACCACGTCGTGCCCCGCGTCGGCGATCACCTCGTGCGTCGCCGCCGGGCACACCGCGCACACCGCCCGCGCGATGTCGGTGAACTTCTCGTCCCGCGCGCCGGTGATCCACCGCAGCGGGACCTCGCATCCCGGCAGCGGCTCCCACAGTGACGGCATCGCGCCCGTGCCCAGCGTGCGCAGCGACCACGCGAGCCCCGCGGGGGTGTGACCCTCGCGCTGCGCCCGCCGCCGTCGCTGCGCCTCGTCGGGCAACGCGCGCTGCGTCGCGAAGAGCGGCAGCGCCTCCCAGCGGTCGACGAAGGCCGCGAGGCCATCCCGCACGAGCGCATCGGCGAGGCGCGCGTCGTCGCGGTGCCGTGACGCACGTTCGTCCTCCGTGCGCAGCCCGGGGGTGCCCCCGACGAGCACGGCCGCTCGCACCCGCGCGGGGTGGCGCAGGGCCAAACACAGCGCGAGGCGCGCGCCCAGGGAGTAGCCCACCAGCGTCGCGCCCTCGGCGGGAAGGAGCTCGCGCGCGAGATGATCGACCACCGCGCTGAAGTCCATCTCGGGCGGGCACCACGGCGTCGGGCCGTGCCCTGGGACCCACGGCGCGACCACCTCCCCCGGCACGCCCGCCCACATCGCGGGCGCGCCGAGAAAGCCGTGAAAGGCGAGGG
>JBILLI010000880.1:0-3072 GCA_044376155.1 Polyangiales bacterium | reverse complement strand
TCAGCGTCGGCCGCGAGAGCAGCAGCGCCAGCGAGACCCCGAGGGCGAGGTGCAGGGCGATGTTCACCACCGTCCAGAGCACCGTCACCAGCAGCACGCGGTAGAAGCTCCCGGTCGCCAGCAAGGGTCCGCCCCGCGCCGTGAGGATCTCCCAGTAGTTCGCGAGGCCCACGTAGTACGACCGCCCCGACTCGCTGGCGTAGAGCGACGTGGCCGCGCCGATGACCACGGGCGTCACCACCAGCAGCGACACCGACACCGCCGCGTGGGCCACCCACGCATACGCGCTGCGGCTGCGACGGAGCTCGACGCGAAAATCAGGCTCCCGCGCGCGGCGCACGGCCGAGAGCGCCGCCCACAGCGCCACCGCGCCCACCATCAGCAGCGCGAGGGTGCCGTCGCGCCGCGGGGGCAGCGGGCGGGTCACGTCGGCGAAGCGCCGCGCGCCCTCGTTCAACGCGTCGCGCACGCTCCCGTCGCGGCGGAGAGACTTCGCCAGCGCCATGCGCGCGGGCTCCCACGTGGCCCGCATGCGGGGGTGCACGGGCATCGGTCGCGCGCCCAGCGCGGCCTGACGAAACACCGCGAGCAACGGATCGTTCGCGAGCGCCCGCACCCGCCCCCACGCCTCGCGGGTGACCACCACCTGCCGACCGACCTGCGCGCGCACGGTCGACGCCTCCACGCTCGCGAGGGCGAGCGCGAGGTCTTCGGCGAGCGCGGGGTTCGTCGCGCGGGCCGAGACCATCGCGCCCTCGACAGTGGCGAAGGGCTCCAGCGCGCGGTCACCGGCCTCGGGCACGGTGGGCAGCGGCTGCACGGTGTACCGCATGCGGTCGCCGATCTCGGCGGCGAACCACGGGCCCGAGATGGCCGCCACCGCGCGACCGCTGAGGAAGAGCTGCGAGAGCAGCGCGCCGCTGGCCTCCTCGGGGATGGTCCCGGCGTCGAGCATCGAGAGCACGCGCTGCACGCTGCGCTCGGCGCCGTCGCCCACGAAGAGGTAGCGCCCGTCGTCGCCCAGCAGCCCGCTGCCGAAGGCGTGCGCGAAGGCCGCGTGCACGTAGGCGCTCGACGACTCGTAGACCAGCGGATAACTCCCCCGCGGGAGCACCGCGCGCAGCGCGTCGAGGTCGCGCAGCGAGCGGATCGTGACCCCGGCCGGGAGCAGCGCGGGGTTCACGTAGAGCGCGTTGCACTTCACCGCGAGGGGCACGGCCCAGAGCGCGCCGTCGGCGGTGAACGCGCGCGTCGCGGTGTCGTCGAAGAGGGAACCCAGTCCGCCCGGCGCCTGCGCGGTGATGGGGCGCAGCAGCCCGCGGCCGCGGTAGCTGGTCACGCGCTCGTGGGCGTCGACGAAGAGGTCGGGGCCGTTGCCGTGGGGGATGGCCGCTTCGAGCTTCGACGCGTAGCTCTCGAAGGGCATCGCGAGCACTTCGACGGTGACCCCGGGGTGCCGCCCCCGCCACGCGTCGACGACGAGCTCGAGCGCGCGCTGCTCGTTGCCGCGGTAGGCGTGCCAGAGCGTGAGCCGCTGCGCCCACGCGCGCCACGGCGCGAGCACCATCGCCGCGACGAGCAGCGCGAGGGGGGCTCTCACGCGGGCTCCGGGAGGTCCAGGGCCCGGCCCGTCTCGGGGTGAAAGAGGTGCACCGCGTCGGGGTCGGCGCGCAGTGAGAGCGTGTCGCCCACCTTCGGCAGCGCCGCGCCGCCGTCGAGGCGCGCCACAAAGCCTTGTGCGCCAAGGGTTCCGTGCGCGTAGGCCTCGAAGCCCATGGGCTCCACCACCTCGACGCGCAGCGCGAGGTCGCCCTTCTCCGCGGGGCTCACGTCGTGCGGGCGAATGCCCACGACGACGTCGCCGTCGCGCAGGGAGGGGTAGCGCGCGCGGTCGATGGCGAGGGAGAGGCCCTCGGCGGTCACGCGTCCGTCGGTGTGACGCGCGGGGAGGAAGTTCATCGCGGGGGAGCCCAGAAAGGCCGCGACGAAGCGCGAGGCGGGGCGGCGGTAGACCTCCAGGGGCGGTCCCTGTTGTTCAACGCGCCCGGCGTTGAGGACCACGAGTCGGTCGGCGAGGGTCATGGCCTCGACCTGGTCGTGGGTCACGTAGAGCATCGTCGTACCGAGCGACTGATGGAGCTTCTTGATCTCCACCCGCACCTGCGCGCGCAGCGCCGCGTCGAGGTTCGACAGGGGCTCGTCGAACAAGAACACCCCGGGACGTCGCGCGATGGCCCGCCCCATCGCCACGCGCTGGCGCTGCCCGCCGGACATCTCCTTGGGCAGTCGGTCGAGCAGGTGGGTGATGGCGAGCATCTTCGCGACCTCGTCGACGCGCGCGGCGATGGCGGCCTCGTCGACGCGGCGCAGGCGCAGGCCGAAGGCGAGGTTGTCGCGCACCGTGAGATGGGGGTAGAGCGCGTAGCTCTGAAAGACCATGGCGATGTCGCGGTCCCGCGGGGGGGCGCGGGTGACGTCGCGGTCGCCGAGGGAGACGGTGCCCTCGTCGGGCTCTTCGAGCCCCGCGACGGTGCGCAGCAGGGTGCTCTTGCCACACCCCGAAGGCCCCACGAGCACGGCGAATTCGCCGCTCTCGATGCGCAGGTCGATGCCGCGCAGGATGGGGTTCGCTCCGAGGACCTTTCGCACGCCACGCAGGGTCAACGCCGCCACGAGGCGGGAGGGTACTGCGCCCGCGGAGTGCGTTGAAGCGCGGAATCTCTTCGCCGCTCAGGGCCCCGAGGGGATGGGGAAGGAGATGGGGTGGTTGAGCCCCCCCTGGCTGTCGAACGCGAAGGTGACGCTCACCGGGCCGTTCTCGGCGGCGGGGAACTGCGGCCGGAGGATCAGCGTCGCCCGGGCCCGCGGGGCGATCTCGGCGGGTCCCTCCACCGCGTCGGTGGCCGAGAGGTCGCCGCGAACGTTCTCGTCGGCGGTGACGGTGATCCCCTCGCGCCGCAGCGGCAGCGGGGCGGTGTTCTGGTTGTGCACGGTGAGCCGCAGGGTGACGGTCCACGCGCCGCCGGTGGTGACGCGGGTCGCAGGGGAGCACGCCATGAGCGTCGCGACGAG
>JBILLI010000191.1:0-11501 GCA_044376155.1 Polyangiales bacterium | reverse complement strand
GGGCTCCCGAACTGCTCAGCGGCGGGTGAAGCGCAGGAGGTGTCGGTAGATCCGGGTGGGGCCGCGCTGGCCCACGCGCCAGCTCACGTCGTCGCCGTCGATGGGCGAGCTGTAGTCGTAGATCACCCGCTCTTCGGGGTTCGCGGTGGTGAGCGTCGCGGGGAAGCAGGTGTCGCCGCGGGAGGGCAGGTCGAGCACCCAGGCGAAGCGGTCCTCGCCCTGCACGTAGCGCCAGAGGGCGCAGCGCTTGGGGGTGTTGCCGTACGCGAGCTGGTTCTGCACCGACTGCGCGGTGCGGTTGAGCCCGGTCTGTCGGCGGTCGTAGTGGCCGTCGTCGGTGACGTTGCGTCGCGCCACGAGCCAGGCCTCGCCGTCGTGCCAGAACATCAACGGCGAGTCGTACTTCTTCGGGTCCGGGCGGCACGACCAGCGCGCGGGGGCGCCGGGCGGCGCGCGGCACACGAGGGAACCAAAGCCCGTGTCATCCCCGGCCTCGTTGCGGATCACCGCGAAGAGCGTCCCGTCGTCGCCCAGGGCCATGTCGGCCTCGCTGCCGCCGCCGTGATAGACCGTGCGCATCGCGGGGTCGACCGGGGTCCACGCGCGCCCGTCGGTGGTGGTGAGCAGGTCGACGTCGAGGGGGAGGTTGTTGAACAGGTAGATGTTCTCGCCGCCGCGGTAGGCCAGCATGTACGGGGTCCCGCGCTCCATGCGGGTGCGCCATGCGATGGCCCCCGGGAGGTTCACGTCTTCGAGGACCGACCAGCTCCCGTCCCCGCGTCGCTCGGTCACACTCACGCCCTGGGGCTCGAAGCGCATGGGGTCGGTGCCGAGGCGCGAGACGTAGAGGAACAGTCGGTTGTTCCAGGCGAGAAAGCGCGGCTCGCGGAGGTCGCGGTCGAGGGAGAGACGGGTCTCGTAGCGCCAGGTGCGCTCGTCGGCGGAGCTCACCACGAAGAGACGGGTCTCGCTGCTGGCGAAGTGATCCGGCGCGGTGCGCCACGCGAGGTAGACGCGCCCGTCGTGGCGGACCACGTCGAGGTTGTTGTTCGAGTTCCCCGCGGGGGTCTCGGGCGGGAGCCCCTCCCCCGGGATCACCTGTCGCGTTTCGGTGACGGTGACCGTGTGTCGCCCGGGCTCCGAGAAGGGCCACGGGCGGTCGGCGGGGACATCCCCCGCGGTCGATGCATCCCCTTGGCGCGCAAGGGGATCACTCGCACATCCGAGCGCGAGGAGGCTGAGCAATGGCGCGCGCATGGCTCGGAGTGTGAGGGAACTCCGGGGCGACGTCATCGGCCGCTCCCGCGCGGGCCGTACGACCGACGCTCAGCCGTCTTCGCGCTCGGAGCGCAGCTCACGGCTGAGCTCCGCGGGCGGGGGCAGCCGCGACGCGCGGATCCGCGCCTGGCGCTTGCTGTACCGGATCGACAGCATCTCCACGCCGAAGCTGAAGCCCATGGCGAAGTACACGTAGCCCTTCGACACGTGCTGCCCGGTCGACTCGGCCACCAGCAGCACGCCGATGAGCAGCAGGAACGACAGCGCCAGGAGCTTCACCGAGGGGTGCTCCTCGACGAAATCCCCCACGGCCTTGGCGAAGAAGAACATCACCGTGACCGCGCTGATCATCGCCAGGACCATCACCCGGAGGTCCTGCGCCATGCCCACGGCGGTGATCACCGAGTCGAGGGAGAACACCAGGTCGAGCACCACGATCTGCGCCAGCACCCCCGCGAGGCTCTTCATGGGCGTCGGGGCGTCGGAGGCGTCTTCTTCGTGCACCTCCACCTTCTCGTAGATCTCGTGGGCGCTCTTCGCCATCAGGAAGAGCCCGCCGAAGAACAGCACCAGGTCCCTGCCCGAGAAGGGCTTGTGCAGGATGGTGAAGAGCGGCCGGGTGAGCCCCGAGAGGTACGAGAGGGTGAAGAGCAGCCCCAGGCGGGCGAAGAGCGCCAGGCCCAGGCCGATGCGCCGCACGAACTCCCGGCGGTCGGGGGGCACCCGGCCCACGATGATCGCGAGCACCACGAGGTTGTCGATGCCGAGGACGATCTCCATCGTGGCGAGGGAGACGAGTGCGATGAGGAAGCTCATGGTGATGGGGCGGTGCTCCCTGTAGAGCACTTTCGCGCGGCGCGCTACGCCCCTCCGCCGCCCCCGCGGTTACGGCCCATCGTCCGGCCCCTGACGTCGCGGGCTTCTCAGGGGCGCCGCGGGTCGGTATAAACCTCGGCGTCCATGCGCCCCCTCGTCCTCGCCGCCGTGCTCGCCGCCGCGGGCGCCTGCGCCTCGACGCAGAGCCGTGACATGCCCTCGGGTGACCCCCTCGCCCGCGTCGCCGCCCGGGAGCTCTACCAGCAGGCCGTGGGCTTCGCCCAGACCGGCGACCTCGTGCGCGCGGAGCAGTACTTCGTCTCCAGCCTCGAGCGCGGCATGGACGAGCGCGTGGTCATGCCCACCCTCATTCGCACGTGCGTGTCGGCCTCGCGCTTTCGCGCCGCGGTGGGCTACGCCACGCACTACCTCGAGCGCCACCCCGAGGACGTGCCCCTGCGCTTCTTGACCGGCACCATCCTCGCGGGGCTGGGAGAGAACCAGGCCGCCCGGCGGAGCTTCGAGGACGTGCTGCGCCGCAGCGAGCGCCACGCCGGCGCGCACTACAACCTCGCCACGCTGCTCCGCGACGGGTACAACGACCCCCGTGGGGCCGACGAGCACTTTCGCCAGTACCTCGCCATCGAGCCCTCCGGCGCCCACGCCGAAGAGGCCCGCGCGGGGCTCATGAACACGGTGACGCCATGATCCCCAAGGAGGTCTACGAAGAGACGCTGCTGTCGTTCCTCGCGCCGGTGCGGCCCTTCCTCGACGACCCGAAGGTCTCGGAGATCATGATCAACGGGCCCAACCAGATCTTCATCGAGAAGTCCGGCCGGCTCACGCTCACCGACGCGCGCTTCTCCAGCGCCGAGGCCCTCAACGCCGCGCTGCGCAACATCGCGCAGTTCGTCGGCAAGATGGTCAACGAGGAGCACCCCATCCTCGAGGCCCGCCTGCCCGACGGCTCGCGCATCGAGGCCATCATCCCCCCGGCGGCGCCCGACGGGCCCGACGTGGCCATCCGGCGCTTCTTCAAAGAGACCCTCACGGTGCAGCGCCTCGTGGATTTCGGGTCGCTCACCGCCGAGGCCGCGGCGGTGCTCGAGGCCCTCGTGGTGCTCAAGCAGAACGTGGTGGTCGCGGGCGGCACGGGCTCGGGCAAGACCTCGATGCTCAACGCCCTGAGCTCGTTCATCCCCGACGGCGAGCGCATCGTGATCATCGAAGACAGCCGCGAGGTGCAGCTCCAGCGGCAGCACGTGGTGCAGCTCGAGGCGCGGCCGGGCGACGCCAAGGGCCGCGGCAAGGTGGGCATTCGCGACCTGTTCCGCGCCACGCTCCGCATGCGCCCCGACCGCATCGTGGTGGGCGAGATCCGCGGCGGCGAGGCGCTGGACCTCATCCAGGCGATGACCTCGGGACACGGCGGCTGCATCACCACGGTGCACGCGACCTACCCCCACGACACCCTCACGCGCCTCGAGACCATGTCGCTCATGAGCGACGTGGAGCTCCCGCTCTCGGCGCTGCGCGTGCAGCTCGGCAGCGCGGTGAACCTCATCGTGCAGACCTCGCGTCTGCAAGACGGCTCGCGCAAGGTCACCCACATCTCCGAGGTGCGGGGCTACAACCCCGAGAAGGGCTTCGAGATCGCGCACATCTTCGAGCGGAAGTTCCACGGCCGCGACGAGCAGGGCAACCTGCTGTCCACCTTCGAGCCCAGCGGTGAGCTCCCGCTCTGCACGGAGCTGGTACACTCCTACGGCATGGCCTACCCCGACGCCGTCTACGAGGCCGCGCGCGTCCGCGCGGAGCAGGGCCATTCTGGCTATGACATGCACCAGCAGGGCGGGGGCCACCACGGATGAGCGCCGCGCCCAACCAGGGGAACACCGTCACCCTCGCGGTGGTCCAGGGCGAGAGCCCGAACCCCACGGCGACCTTCTCGCAGGCGATGGCCGCGCGGCAGGTGGTGGTGGGCAGTGGCCCCGCGGCGCAGTGGAAGGTCCGCGCGCCCGGCGTCGAGCCCGCCCACGTCGAACTCTACTGGGACGGCGCCGCCCTCTGGGTGCGTGACGGCGGCAGCCTGTCGGGGGTGTACCTCGGCAACGACCGCGCGCTGGACTGGTCGCAGATCACCGACGGCCTCGAGGTGAGCTTCGGGCAGTGTGTGCTGCGCGCGAAGGTCACGGGCCCGGGCGCGGTGGCGGCCCCCGTGGCGGCGCCGAAGGGCGCGGCGTCGGCGGCGTTCATCGACGAGGAGGAGAGCACCATGGTGTTCTCCAACGCGCAGGAGCTCGTGAAGGCCGCGGAGCTGATGCACGCCGCGCGCGCGTCGGCGCCTGCGGTGCCGCAGCTCCCGGCGATCCCGGGGATGCCGGGCGGGCCCTCGGCGCGACCGGCCACGATGGCGCCGCAGCGACCGGCCGCGCCGCTGTCGTACCCGCCGCCGCCCGCGCACTCGCCCGAGATGGACCCGGCGATGCCGCCGAAGCCGCCGCCCTCGGAGGCCACGGTGATCCGCCCGTCGCCCTACGCGGCGCTGCTGGAGGCGGCTCCGTCGGGGGGCAACCACAGCGCGCATCCGCCCCTGCCGGGCGGGGGCGGTCCGCTGCCGACGGTGATGGTTACGGGCTCGCAGGTGGGGCTGCCCGCGGCCTCGGCGCCGGGGATGATCCGACCCGCCACGATGGCGCCGCCGCTGGTGGGGGGTGGTCTGCAACTCGCCCCGATGGCGCCCGCGGTGTCGGCGCCGCCGATGGGGCCGATGCAGAACATGGGGCCGATGCAGAACATGGGGCCGATGGGACCCATGGGGCAGACAGGCACCATGCAGAACATGGGACCCATGCAGAACATGGGACCGATGGGGCCCATGGGGCAGACGGGCACCATGCAGAACATGGGACCCATGGGACCCATGCAGAACATGGGACCGATGGGGCCCATGAACGCGCCCCCGATGCAGCCCCCGGGCGGTGTCGCGGCGTCGAACTTTGGTGACGACCCCTTCGGCACCCTCGACATTCCCAAGGGCCCTCCCGGCGGTGGCAAGACCGTGGGGGGCGTGCCCGCGCGCACCCTGGTGCTCGCCGGGGTGACCCTGCTCGTGGGGGTGGGCGGGCTGTTCATCAACCCGCAGCAACCCCCTGCGGCGCAACGACCTGCGGCGCAGGGAGGCCGCGGCGGGCCGGTGTCGACGAACCAACGTGTGCTCACCCAGGGCGCGGCGCCGCCGGCCACGAACAACGTGCTCGGTCTGCCCATCGGCCCGCCGGGCATCGTGGGCGTGGTGGTGCCGCCGCCGATGCAGTCCGTCGACGCGCAGGGGCACCCCCGTGCCCTGCCCTCGCCCAACCTGCAGGATCCCATCCGCCTCGCGGCGGAGGCGGTGAACGCACACCGATACGACGACGCCATTCGTCTGTATGAGCAGCTCGCGGCGCAGCACCCCGAGGCGCCGCTGTTTCGTCAGTTCGTCGTGGTGCTGCGCGCCCGCGCGCAGCAGCAGGGATGTGTCCCAGGAGCGCCAGGATGTCCGACCCTCAACGAGTCCCCCGGCACCGCCACCCCGCCGCCGGCTGCGCCTTCGCCGCCGTGACCGCCCTCGCCGCGGGCTGCGGCGGGAACCAGGCGCCCACGCTTTATCCCATCACCCTGCGGGTGGTGTCGGACAGTCGTCCGTTGGCCGGCGCCGCGGTGCTGCTGCGCGACCGCGAGCTCGGGTCCACCGACGCCGCGGGGAACTTTCGCATGCAGACCCCGGGGGTCGAGGGCACCGCGCTGGAGCTCACGGTGCGCTGCCCCAACGGCTTCACCTCACCCTCGGCCCCGGTCGCGGTGGTGCTGCGCTCGACCATCGCGCTGGACCGCACGCAGCAGGCCGCGGGCATCGAGACCACCGCGGATTGCCCGCCCGCGCACCGCATCGCCGCGGTGGTGGTGCGCACGCCGGGCCGCGCCAACCTCCCCATCCTGCACAACGGCCGGGAGATCACCCGCACGGACCTTCAGGGCGTGGCGCACATGATCTTTCGCGTGGCGCCGCGAGAGGCCATCGCGCTGCGCATCGACACCACGGCGCAGCCCACGCTGCGGCCGCAGAACCCCCTGCTCACGGTCACCACCCGCGAGGGGGATGACGTCTACGTCGCCTCGCAGAACTTCGACGACTACATCGCGCCCGTGGTGCGGCGGCC
Organism: Polyangiales bacterium; assembly: GCA_044376155.1. GTDB lineage: Bacteria > Myxococcota_A > Polyangia > Polyangiales > JAWKRB01. The sequence goes on along the minus strand of JBILLI010000191.1, from coordinate 5,205 downwards.
GGTGGTCCATCGCGGGCCGGTGATCCAGCGTGTGCCGACGCGGTCGCGCTGGCCGTTTTGATCGCGCGGCTGCCGCGCGCGCCTCGCGTGGTAGGGTAGCGCGCGATGCCGTTGTTCGTGGTGCGCCCGTCGCGTGGTACCTGGGGCTTCTTCGGCCTCGTGCTGCTCGGCGTGATGGGCGTTCGGGCCATGAACAAGCACGACGCGAAGGTGGTCCGGCAGGACCGCCCGGCGACCGAGCACGCGCAGTCGCTCTCGGCCTGCCTGCTGGGGGTGCACGCCCGGTGGGTCCTGCGGGCGCCCGATGACCCCGACGCGCAGCTGCGTTGGACCTACGACATCGGCCGGGTGTTTCGCGCGACGGCCTCGCAAGCGCAGCCCGAGGAGTGGCCGGGCGTCTGCACCGAGCCCGCCCGCGCGCTGATCTCCTCGCTGCAGCGCGCGTCGACCAGCAACCCCGCCGTGCGCGCCCTCGCGGCCGAGACCCGCAACCTCGTCGACCGCGCAGGCAACAGCACCGAAGAGCGCCTCGCCCTCGCCGACAACGAGCAGCTCGCGTCGCGGCTCGCCGCGCTGTTGCTGCAGGTCCGCGCGCTCTCGGCCGGCAGCCGCAGCTCGTGGGACGCAGGCTTTCGCGGCGCGGCGCCCCCGGTGGTCCTCACCCTGGCGTCGCTGCCCGCCCTGCGCGGTCTGCCCGGCGAGGTCGTGCAACCCGTGCTCGTGAGCGCGCAGTCGGCCCTCGCGCGCGGCACATGGAACGGCTACGGGCAGGTGTTGCGCCTCGACGGGGCAGCGCCCCGACGCGTGCTCCTGGAGTCGTTCACCCCCCTCGCCGAGGCGCCCCACGGCGGGCTCGCGCGGGTGTGGACCGACGACGGCCCGCGGATCGTTGACCTCCTCCCCGGTCCCCGGGTGCTGCGCCCGCCAGGCGACCTCGCGCTGCGTGACCCCGCGGGCTTTCGCTGGTCCGCGCGGCGCCACGGGGATGCGCGCGTGATGCTCACCCTCGACGACGGCGACCTGCAGGCGCGCGTGCACCGCCCGCAGCGCCCCGAGGCGTGGTCCCCCGCAGCCGCGGTCGGTCCGTCGCAGTCGATCCTCGCGGCCACGCTCACCGACGCGGCGACGCCCGACGCGCCGTGGCGGGTGACGACCCTGCGCCCGCGCTTCTCCGACGTCGTGCTGGAGCAGTACACCGTCTCCCCCGACGGCGACGGGCTGCGCGTCGGCGCGGCCATGCCCCTCTACACCCGCGAGCCCCTGCCCGGCGCGCTCCCCGCGGTGGAGACCTGCGAGTCGCACGACGTCGCGTACTTCGTGCTCGCCGAGCGCAGCGCCGTCACCGCGGTGCGGGTGCACGAGGGCGTCGCGCAGACCGCCACCGCGCGCCTGAGCCTCCCCCGCGGCGCGCGCCTGCGGCTGCAGTGCGACGCGCAGCAGGTGCTCGCGGCACCGACCCCCGCGGGCGCGCTCGCCGGCGCCGCGCTGTTCCGCTTCGAGGGAGGCGCCGCGGGGACCGGCACCCTGTTGGAGCATCCCCCCGCGGGCACCAACGAGGTCCACGCGATGGTCCTCGCCCGCGACGCCGTGCTCGCGTTCGCCTCGTCGCCCGGCGCGCTGCGCGTCTGGCGGCTGCGTCCGCCGATGGGCTTCTTCGGCCGCGGCGCCTCGCGCTGGGAGCACGGCGCGATGCTGCTGGACCTGCTCGCCACCCCACGGGTGCGACGTCGGGTCACGTCGATGCAGGCGATGAGCGACGGCGACCGGGTGACCCTGCTGATCGAGCTCGCGCACGGCGACCGGGTCATGCGCCCCCAGCCCGCGGAGCAGCCCACGGCCCCCCTCGACGAGGCGCCCACCCCGCGCTTCTCCGCGGCCGGCCGCGCGGTGCTGACCTCTCGCGACGGCGGCCGCACCTTCGCCGCACCGTACTGAACGATGGACAAGAACACCCTGCGAGACGAGCTGGTGGCCCGCGTGGCCGAGGAGCTGGAGGCCCTGGAGCGCGCCCACCGCGCCGTGATGGAGGCCGCCACGCACGAAGAGGCGAAGCCCGAGAACGACAAAGACACCCGCGCCCTGGAGCAGTCGTACCTCGCGCGCGGTCAGGCGATGCGGGTGCAGTCGCTGCGCGAGGCCCTCGCGACGTGCCGGTCGCTCACCGTGGCCCCCCTCGGCCGCGCCGCGCTGGGCGCCCTGCTCCGCGTCGAGGACGACGGCGCCGCGCGCACCCTCTACCTCGCGCCGCACGGCGGCGGCACCGCCCTCGCGGGAGGCTCCGTGCAGGTGGTGACCCCGACGTCTCCCCTGGGCCGCGCGCTGCTCGGCCGCGAGGCGGGCGACGTGTGCGAGGCCGAGGTCTCGGGCCGCGTGCGCGAGGTCGAGGTGCTGGCGGTCTCGTAGGGTCAGCGCGGCGGCAGCGAGAGCAGCGGCCGCGGCGCGTCGAGGTTGCCGCCCACGTACTCCGCGTGGCGGCGGCGCACGAGGGACGCGAGGGCGACGAAGGGCACGCGCACCGGGCAGGCGTCGGTGAAGGCCCGCAGCGCGTCGTCCGACGCCGTCGCCGCGAGGGAGAGGTCGGTGCCCGCCTGCCGCGACGCGCCGAGCACGAAGGCCATGGGCCCCACCGGCCCGAGCACGTCGGTCATCCCCTGCTCCCACGCGAGGGCGTCGCAGCGCCCGCACGCGAAGCACCGCGAGGCGCCCGCGAGCACCTGCGGGTCATCGGGCTCGGCGCTGAGCATCCCGTCGGGGCGGTACTGCGCCATGAAGCGCGGGAGCTCGGAGTCGCGGCGCAGCGCGCGCCTGATCACCGTGCGGAGCAACTGCCAGCCGAGGCGAAAGAAGCTCTCCGGCGCCAACATCATCGCCGCGCACTCTGCGCGATCGCGCGGGCCTGCGCAACGCTTGCGACGGCGACGCCCCCGGTGCGATGAGCGGGGGATGACACCGACGACGGTCCTCGCCTACGACGCCTGCGACACCTGCCGCAAGGCGCGAAAGTGGCTTGAATCCAAGGGCATTTCACACACCGTGCGCCCCATCGTGAGCGCGCCGCCGACGCTGACCGAGCTGCGCGCGTGGGTCCCCGCGTCGGGCGTGGGGCTGCGCAAGTGGCTCAACACCAGCGGGCAGAGCTACCGCGCGCTGGGCAAGGCCGCGGTCGACGCGGCCAGCGACGAGACGCTGCTCTCGTGGCTCGCGGCCGACGGCAAGCTGGTGAAGCGCCCGGTGCTGGTGCGCGGCGAGACCGTGCTCGTGGGCTTCGACCCCGCGCGCTGGGAGGCCGCCCTGGGCGGCTGAGGGCGGGTCAGCGAAAGATCTTGTTGAGCGCGCCGCTGCGCACGCTGGCGCGGAGCACGCCGTAGAAGCTCTGCCCGAGCGCGCGCTTCACGCGCCAGAGCACCTTCCCGTCGGTCTGCGGGATGATGTAGAGCCGCCCCGCGAGCATCTCGTCGAGGGCCACCCGGGCGACCTCCTCGGCGCTCCACTTCGCCTGGGTCACGAGCTTGTCGGTGGCCTTGCCGGTGTTGCCGCCGTAGGCCCGCGCGGCCTTGTGGATGTTCGTGCGCAAGAAGGTCGGACACAGCGCCGACACCATCACACCGTCGCGCCCGAGCTCGGCGAAGAGGGTCTCGGAGAGGGCCACGACGCCCGCCTTGGTGACGTTGTAGGGGCCCATCGTGGGCGCCGCGAGGAGCCCCGCGGAGGAGGCCACGTTGAGGATGTACCCGCTCTTCTGCGCGGCCATCTTCGGCCCGAAATGGTGGCACCCCCAGATGACCCCCATGAGGTTCACGTCGACCTGGAACTGCCACTCCTCCACGGGGATCTGCCCGAGCTCACCCACCACCGCGAGGCCGGCGTTGTTCACCAGCACGTCGGTGCCGCCCCAGAGCGACTCGGCCTTCGCGGCCATCGCCGCGACCTCGTCGGCGCGCCGCACGTCGACCTGCATCGCGTGGGCTTCACCGCCGCGGCGACGGATCTCCTCCGCGGTGGCCTCTGCCGTCTCGAGGTTCACGTCGGTGACCAGCACGCGCGCGCCGCGCCGCGCGAGCTCGTCGCAGATCGCCTTGCCGAGGCCGCTGCCGCCGCCTGTCACCACCGCCCGTGCACCATGAGGAAGCCGCTTCATGGCGCCGACCCTACCACCCGCGCGGCGGTTTCGCCCCACTCGCCGCGCGGGTTCACGGCGCGGGCACGAAGCGCTCGCGGCCCGTCGCTGCGGCGATCACCGCGGGGGGGTTGAGCAGCAGCGGCACCGCGCGGTTGCCGAGCCAGAGCCGCGCCTGGTCGTCGAAGTGCTCAGAGTTTCGCAGCCCCGACTGCCCGCCGGGGATCACGTTCTGCCCCGTGGTGGCGCTCGCTCCGGCGCTGCGCAGCGCGATGACCATGCGGTAGGTGGGCCCCGACCCGAAGGTGAAGCGCGTGCCGTCGAGTCCTGAGTTCGCGGCGTCGACCACCCACTGATCGCCGGGCCGCGGAAAGCCCGGGAGGTTCGCCCGGGGATCCCCCGCCATGAGCCCCGTCGCCAGCGGGAGGCGCATCGGGGTGATGGAGAACCCGCTCACCAGCGGCCCGAGCGTGTCGTTGTCGCCGAGGAAGGACGCGAGGATCGAGTCAAACTTCGTGTGGTGCCGCAGGCCCCAACGCCAGGTGTCCATGTCGCTCGACCCGAAGCCCCCGCTGCCGGGCGCGGTGGGCGCGCTGCGCAGGAAGGTCATGGCGCCCTCCAGCGCGGTGAGCATCACCTCGTCGGAGCGCTCCACGGCCTCGGTGCCGAGCACGTCGAAGTACGCGCTCTCGTTCGTCGCGGGGTTGAACGACGTGAGCCGCGAGGTGTTCATCGCGCCGCGCCCGTCGAGCATGAGCAACAGCGTGCGGATGCGCCCGGTGGAGCCTCCGCCGCTGTTCTCCCACACGCCGTCGGGCAGGCGCTCGTCGCCGAAGACGCCCTGCACGAAGCGCCCGAGCCACGCGTTGAACACCGAGGTCGCGACGCTGTGCGCGCGGTCGGCCTCGTCGGTGGTGTGATAGAAGGTGTCGACCCCGCTGCGCGCGTGATAGCCCCCGTCGCGCCACGCCTGGAGCCTGCGCTCGACGGCCTCGAAGTCGGCGCGAGAAGCCGTCCAGCGGGCGGCGAGGCGGGCCTCGGGGGTGCCCGCCGCGGGCATCGCACCCGCGGCCGTGCGGGCGCGAGTG
>JBILLI010000190.1:0-11507 GCA_044376155.1 Polyangiales bacterium | reverse complement strand
GGCGGCGTCGTGGACCTCGGGATCAACGTGGTCGTGGCCCGCGACGCGCGAGGGCTCTACGCGTTCTCCGCGGTGTGCCCGCACGAGGGCTGCGTGGTGCGGATCACCCGCGGGGCGTCGACGCTCTGCCCCTGCCATGACTCCACCTTCGACGACGACGGTGACTGGACGGGCGGTCCGGCCCGACGGCCCCTGCTCAACCACCCGGTGCAGGTGTGCGAGGGCCGGGTCTACGTGGACCGCTCGTTGGGGATCCCCCTCGGCACGCGCACGCCGGTGTGAGGGTCAGGGAGGCGCTTCGATGGACGCGATGGTGGTCACGCCCGCGCCGCTGAACTGCATGGTGGGGGTCGACACCCGGCGTCCCACGCCTGTGCGGGTGTTGATGGTGATGAACTCCCCGGTGCGGGTGAAGCCGTAGAGGGTCTGCCGCCAGTAGCCCACGCCGAACACCCGGGCGAAGCCCACGTCGGTGCCCACGATGCGCAGGGTGCGGTTGCGAAAGTCCACCACGCCGAGGGCGTCGTTGGCCGTGCTCGCGGCGCCTTCGCGGCGCAGGGTGATGTAGGTCGCGTCGCCGTCGATGGAGACGAGGTCGCCCGAGATGGTCCAGGCCGCGCCGGAGGCCCGGGGGAGCGTGAAGAGCTGGGTCGCGCGGCCGCTGCCCACGTCGATGCGCCAGAGGGTGCCGTCGGTGGTGGCGCCCACGAGCACCTCGCTGTTCGCGTCGACGGTGCCCCGTGGCACCCACGAGAGCCCCACGAAGAAGCGCCGCTCGGGCAGGGTCACCACGCGGGTGCACGCCGCGGTGCGCGCGTCGATGCGCCACACCGCGTCGCCCGCGGTGCCGGTGATGGCGCCCTCGGAGTCGACCGCGATGTCGGTCATGTCGGCCGCGGTGGTGCCGCGGGGGAAGGTGAAGTCGGCGACCCGCGCGAAGCGGTTGTCGCGGGGGTTCACCGTGTAGAGCGTGGTGTCGGAGTGCGCGTAGACCAGCGCCTCGGTGGCCACCGCGCCGTTGTCGCGAATGGGGATGGTGCCCACGTCGAGCGGCGTGGCCGCGACGTCGGGCTCGACGGCGGCGCCGTCCATGACGACCGCGTCGTTGTCACCCGTGGCGGCGTCGCCCGTGGTGAAGCGCAGCCCGGGGCTCTCACCGCACCCGGCGACCACAAGCAGCAGACCCAAAGACAAGAGGGGGAGGCGCATCGCGGCGGACCCTGGATGATCCCCGGGCGATGTGCAAGTGGGCGGCGGGTCACTCCGCGATGAGCTCGAGGGCGGAGAGGTACGCGAAGGCGCCGCGCTCGATGGCGACGTCGACGAAGACCCCGCCCCACGCGTCGGGGCGCACCCCGCGCAGCGTGGCCACGTCGTCGTCGTTGACGGTCCCGCCGTCGCGTCCGGCGCCGGGGCCCGAGGTCTGGAGGCTCACGGTGGCTGTCACCGCGCCGCGCACGGTGTAGCGCGTCACGCGGAGCTCGGCGTCGTCGCGGGCGGCGAAGAGACGGAGGGTGTAGGCGCGGGCAGGATCGAGTCCGCGGAGGGTGAACGCGCCGGGCGCGTCTTCGTTCTGCACGAAGAAGAAGTCGCCCGTGGCGCTGCCCACGGCGAGGGATCCGAGGCGCATGGGATCGGGCCACAAGAGCCCCCCGTTGCGCCGTCCGTTGCTGACGAAACCTCCCGCGAGGACCAGGGAGATCCCCGTGCGCGCCCCGGCGGTGTTCACCAGCGCGGCGAGGCGCTCCCCCGCGAGTGACTCTCCGGGCGCCTGCAGGGGATGCCAGTTGTTCCAGTGCTGCCCGAGGTGATCGGGCGAGGGCGTGACCTCACCGTCGGCGGGGTTGCTCGGACCGAGGTCCACGAGCAGGCGCTCCCCAGGCGCGAGGGCGTTGGGGGCGTTGGTCACGGGCGCCCGCGGCGGCACCGCGGCCTCCAGCGCGGCGCGAATGGGCGCGCTCCAGAGGTCGTACCCGCGGGCGGAGAGGTGGAGCCCGTCGGCGACGAAGAGTCCCGCGTCGGGGGGTGATCCCGTGGCGAGAAAGGGCGCGGCGACGTCGACGTAGACGAGACCCGGATCCTGCGCGGCGAGGGCCTGCACCGACTCGTTGAACGCGCGGGCGTTGGACCATCCCGCCCAGCGCGACGGGTTCGGCGCCACGCTCACGAAGAGCACGGGCAGGGACCACCCCAGCGAGGTCCCGATGCGGTGTCGCAAGCACCGCAGGCGGTCGAGCACCACGGTGCGCGCGACGCCCAGGGCGAGGTCGTTGGTGCCCGCATAGATCACCACCGCGCGGGGCGCGTGCCGGGTGATGAGGGTCTCCGAGGCGCGGGCGATCTCCGCGAGCTGCGCGCCCCCCACGCCGCGCTGGATCACCGCGTAGTCGGCGAAGTCCCGCGCGAGGGTCTCCCAGCGGCGGATCGAGGAGCTCCCCGCGAACACCACGGGGCCTTCGGGCCAGGGGCCCTGGGCGTCTTGCGCGGCGAAGCGGTTGATCTCGTTGGCGAACACCGGGCCGAAGCGGTCGACCTCGTCACAGTTCGCGGGCCCCGCGTCGAAGGGCGCCGGGGTCGCGTCGCGGATCACCGCCCGGTCATCGGTCACCGACGCGTCGGCGAGCGCCACATCGACGCGGTCGAGGGGCACCGCCGCGTCAGGGACGTCGGGGACGTCAGGGACGTCGGGCGCCGTCGCGACGTCGATGATCGCGGTGACATCCGTCGCCGTCGCGGCGTCGAGGACCTCACCCGGCTCGCGGGTGCAGGCAGCGAGGAGCGGGAGCCAGTGCCATAACCGCATGGCCCGATCATGCCTCCCGCGCGCGGAGGTTGTGTCGACGCAGCAGGTCGTAGAAGTCCGTGCGGTTGCGCCCGGAGACGCGCGCGGCGGCGGTGACGTTGCCGCTCGCGCGGCGCAGCACCTCGACGAGGTACGCGCGCTCGAAGGCCTCGCGGGCCTCTTTCAACGGCGGCAGCGGGCGCGCCGTGTCGGTGAGCACCCGCACCGGGTCGATGGACGCCACCTCGCCCTGGTCCCCGCCCGCCTCGCGCTCATCCCCCTGGGACGCAACGGGTTGTGCGCGGGGCGTGGCCGCGCCGGCGAGGCGATAGAGCGCGTCGGCCCCCACCTCGGCGCCCGCGGCGAGCACCGTGGCGGCCTCCATGAGGTTCGCGAGCTCGCGCACGTTGCCGGTCCAGGGCCACTCGAGCATCCACGCGAGGGCGTCGGAGCGGAGCACGGGCACGGGGAGCCTGTGCCGCGCCGAGGCGCGCTCGAGAAAGACCTCGGCGAGCAGCACGATGTCTTCGCGGCGCTCGCGCAGCGGGGGCATCTCCAGGGGCACGACGTGGAGGCGAAAGAAGAGGTCCTCGCGAAAGCGCCCGCGGGCGACGTCGGCGCGCAGCTCGCGGTTCGTCGCGGCGAGGAGCCGCACGTCGGCGTCGCGCTCCGCGGTGGAGCCCACGGGGGTGTACCGCCGCTCCTGCAGCACGCGCAGGAGCTTCACCTGCACGTGGGGCGGCGCGTCGCCGATCTCGTCGAGAAAGAGCGTGCCCCCGCGGGCGGCGGCGAAGAGCCCGTCGCGGTCCCGAGACGCGCCGGTGAAGGCCCCGCGCATGTGCCCGAAGAGCTCGCTCTCCAACAGATCACTCGGGATCGCCGCGCAGTTCACCGCCACGAAGGGCGCCTGCGCGCGCGGCGAGAGCTGGTGGATCGACCGCGCCGCGAGCTCCTTGCCCGTGCCCGACTCGCCCGTGAGCAGCACCGTGACGTCGGTCGGCGCGACGCGCGCGATGAGCTGCCGCACCTGCGCGACGGCGGGAGAGACCCCGAGGATGGACCCGCTGATCTCCTCGCCCACGATGCGGCGAAAGTCCGCGAGCTCGCGGCGCAGCGCGGCGTTCTCGATGGCGTGCCGCACGCGCTGCAAGAGCTCGTGGTGGTTGAAGGGCTTGGTGAGGAACCCGAAGGCCCCGCGCCGCATGGCCTCCACCGCGGTCTCGATGGTCCCGTGGGCGGTGAGCATGATCACGGGCACGTCGGGGGAGCGCGCGCGAAAATCGCTGAGCAGCTCCATCCCGTCGCCGTCGGGGAGGCGCAGGTCGAGCACCACCGCGTCGAGCCCTCCGCGGGCGAAGCGCGCGCGGGCGGTGGCGGCGTTGGCGCAGGTCTCGGTGCGGTAGCCGTTGTGCTCCAGGCGCATCGTGAGGAGGGTGAGCATCTCCGCCTCGTCGTCCACGAGCAGGATCGTGGGCGCGGGCAGGGGCACCAGCGTGCGGGGCTCCGATGGGTTCACGCGAAGGTGGTGCCCGCTTCTGCGCGCGGGCGCAACTGCGCGCAGACGCGGCTCACCCCGCGAGCGCGGCGAAGGCGCGGATCACCTCGGGCGGCGCCTGCACCAGCTCCACCAGCACGCCGACGGCCCCGATGGGCGACTCCGCGTTGCCCTTGGGGTGCACGAAGCACACGTCGAAGCCCGCGGCGCCCTTGCGAATGCCCCCGGGCGTGAACCGCACCCCCTGCCCCGTGAGCCATTGCACCGCGGCGGGGAGGTCGTCGATCCAGAGCCCGATGTGGTTCAGCGCGGGCTCGTGCACCTTCGGGCTCTTCGCGGGGTCGATGGGCTGCATGAGGTCGATCTCGACCTTCGCGACGCCTGCGCCCACCGAGGTGATGTCCTCGTCGACGTTCTCGCGCTCGCTGCGAAAGGTGCCCTCGGGGGTGAACCCCAGGAGGTCGACCCAGAAGCGCCGCAGCGCGGACTTGTCGCTCGCCCCCACCGCGATCTGTTGCACGCCCAACACCCGAAACGGTCGCTCGCTCATGCGCGGGACCATCGCGCACGCGCGCTCAGAGTTGCAACAGGGCCCCGACCACGGCCATGCCCACGCTCCCCGCCGAGAGCGCCACGCCCCCCACGGGCGGACGCAGCCGCGGGAACACCTCGGGCTCGGTGCGCCAGGTCACCAGCGGCGCGCCCACGAACTGCAGCGTGCGATCCCCATCGCGAGGGCGTTGCCGCATGGGGTGCGGCGACAGCTGCTCCACCCGACGCACCGTGCCGATCACCGCCACGCGCTCGCCCACGCGCAGCCGGTGCTCCTCGAGCATCGACTCGGGATCGGCGCCCTCGCGCTCGAAATCAATGCGACACGCCCCGGGATCAAGGCTCACCCGCCCGGTGCCGTCGTCTACCCAGAAGGGCTCCTCGGAGCGCTCGACCTTCGACCGACGACGCGCCGCCCCGAGCCCCGACCCCTCGACGCGGTAGTGGTGCACCTCGCGCACGGCGCTCAGCGCATCGCCGTAGAGCGAGCGCACCGGGAGGTCACACCCGAGCACCCCCACGAGCTTCACCAGCCCCTCGGTGGCCGTGCCGATGGCGGTCTCGGGCATCGACGCCAGGGCCCGCGCCTCGGCCAGGGTCATGGGGCCGAACTCCTGACGGTAGTGCTGCACCAGCGCACCCACCGTCGCCGCGCCCGACACCGCCGCGCCGAGGAGCAGGGGCACGAACATCAGCGCGCGCCCTTCAGAGAGATCTCAGAGCGACTGCATCCCCGACACGGGGCGAAAGAGCCCCACGGGCACGCCCACGATCTGAAACGACTGGTACTCGCTCTTGCGCACATAGATCGGACGCATCGTGGGGTGTTCGGGCTGGAGTCGGATGTGATCCGCCTCGGGGTAATAGCGCTTCACCGTGGCCTCGTCACCCACCAGGGCCACCACGATGTCGCCCTTCTGCGCCTCGGCCTGCCGACGCACGAAGAGGATGTCGCCGTGGTGGATCCCCGCGTTGATCATGGACTCTCCCTGCACCTTCAGCGCGAAGGTCGGCCGCGTGCCCTTGAAGAGCGCCGGGTCCATGTTGAAGGTCTGCTCGATGTGCTCGATGGCGTCGTGCAGCAGACCCGCGGCCACGCGGCCGACCTGCGGCACCGCGTAGAAGTCGTCGTTCGCGGGCACCACTTCGGCGTCGAGACGGATCTCCCGCTCCGTGAGGTCGACCTCGGGCGTGTCGAAGTCCACCGGCACCAGCGCGCGGGACTTCATGTCTTCGCGCAGGAGATACCCCTTGCGCTCCAGCGCGCGGAGGTGATCGCTGACCCCGTTCGTGGATCGGATGTTCATGTGCCGCCCGATCTCGCGGAGCGTCGGCGGATACCGATGCTCCTTCGTCCATGAGCGGATGAAATCGAGAATCTCCTGCTGTCGATCCGTCAACGCCTGGGCCATGGCGACCTCCGCTTCGGTGGGTGCTCGCACACCGAACAGATGGCACCCTACTGAACGCTCGCGCAGCCGGTCAAGTTCAGCGCTGGCGTTCTTTGGCGGGTCGCGGGGGCCGTCTGCTACGAAAGGGCTCGTGCGGAACGTGATTCGACGCCCAGGCCCCCTCGCGGCGCTGCTCACCCTCCTCGCCCTCGCTGGGAGCGCCTGGGCAGACCCTCCGACCGCGCGACGTCCCGTTGCCGCGCAAGGGGATCGCACGAGCCCGCGCGGTGCCCGACGCACGCGCCGCCGGGAGCTCCCGCCGAGCGCGTCGGTGGGCTGGGCCAACGGCGGCTCGCTGGAGAACGCCCGCATGCTGCGCGAGGGGCCGGGCGTGAGGTTTCTCCCCGGCCGCACGCTGCACCACGGCACCGAGGAGCTCGTGGGCTTGCTCGAGCGCGTGGGCCGGGTGATGCGCCGACGGTTTCAGGTGCCCATCACCGTGGGGGACCTCTCCGCGGCGGCCGGCGGCCGGGTGATTCGCCACCACTCGCACCAGAGCGGGCGCGACGCCGACGTGGCCTTCTTCATGCGAGAGCTCCGCGCGAACAACGCCCTCGGCGACCCCGCGCAGCCCGGAGACTACGTCTCCTTCGACGCCCTCGGCGTCTCGGTGGACCGCCGCTACGCCTTCGACACCGCGCGCAACTGGGCCCTCGTCGAGGCCCTGCTCACCGACCCCCAGGTGATCGTCGAGCGGCTCTTCGTGGCCCGCGCCCAGCGCGCCGCGCTGCTGCGCTACGCCCGCACCCGCACCCGCGCCGACGTCTTCGCCCGCGCGCAGTGGGCCCTGCACCAGCCCGCCCACGCCTCGGTGCACGACAACCATTTCCACGTGCGCATCGCCTGCCCGCGCGGTGACGACAGCTGCCGCGAGGGCGTGCGCCTCCCGCCGCGCCCGACCCGCCGTCGCGCCGTGGGCGCCGCGCGACCCCGGGCCGCGCAGGCCCGACACACCCCCGCCCGACGGTGACGCCCGCGGCCCGCGGGGCGCTGCTCGCACCGGCCTACCTGCTCGTCGCCGTCTCCCTCTCGGTGGTCGCCGACGGCGCGCTGGGGGCGGCGCTCCTCGCCCTCGGGTGCGGGCTCGTGGCCCTGGGCCTGGGCGCGCGCGCACGCCCGGCGATGGCCGCGATGGTCGCCGTGGACCTCCTCGCCGCCGCGGTCATCGCGTACCGGGTGCCGTGGCTCGGGTGGGGATGGATCCTCCCGCGCTACCTCGCCGTCGCCCTCGGGGCGCGCGCGGGCGTAACGTCGGAGGGGATGTTCCGCGCGGTGATGGTCAGCGTCGCGTCCCTCGGCGCGCTCTACACCGCGGAGTGCGCGAACGTGATTCTTCAGTCCCGGGGGGATCCTCCGCGCGCGGTCGACACCGCGGTGGTGCTGGGCTTCGGGCTGCTCCGCGGGGGCGCGGTGTCTCCCGTGTTCGAAGCCCGCATCGCCCGCGCCGTGGCGCTCCGTCGCGCCGGCCTCGCGCGTCGGCTCCTGCTCACGGGCGGCGTGGGCGCGCATCCCCCGGCCGAGAGCGTCGCGGCGTACGCGCGCGCCCGCGCCCTGGGCGTGCCCGAGGGAGACCTCCTGCGCGAAGACCGCTCGCACACCACCCGCGAGAACATGATCGAGGCGCGGCGGGTGCTGCGCGAAGCCGGGGTGCCCGCGGGGCCCGTGGCGGTGGTGAGCGACACCTTCCACCTCGCCCGCGCACGACGGCTCGCGCGCGACGCGGGCCTCGACCCGGTGATGGTGAGCGCCGTCTCCCCCGCGTGGACCGACCGTCGCCGCGCCGCGTGGTGGGTGCTCCGCGAGGCCGCGCTGCTGACCCTCGACGACCTGCGCCGCGTGGTCACCCTCCCCCTGCGCGCCGTGGGGCGTTGAAGCCCCGGGGAACTTTTCGATCGCCCGCGCGTCGGACCTCCCGATGCGCCGCGCTCACCCGTTGGACCTCGCCGCCCCCATCGCCCTCGCGGTGATCACCTTCGGCGCGCTCGCAGCGCTGACCCCCTCCCGCTCCCTCACGCGCCCGCACGCCCCCTCCCCCCGCGCCGGGTGGCAGACAACACCCTCGACCTGGACCGCGCCGACGCAACGCCCCCCCGCCCCCCGCGCCCCCCGCGCCCCCCGCACCGCGCTGCGCCGCACCACCACCGAAGCCCCTGAGCCGCAAGCGATTTCGTCGTCGCACAGCCTCCCCGACGACGACTCTCTCACGCAGGACCTCTGGAGCTGCTCGGACATGACCATCGACTTCGGCGACGACTCCTACGGGTCGGTCTCGCACCACCGGTACCCTGGTCGCGCGCGCTACCGCACCCTTCGCCACGCGCGAGGCGGCGACGCTGCGGGCGCGTTCCCCTGGGTGGGCGCGTCGTCGCAGGGTGCGCCCACGTCGCTCTGCACGCTGCTGCCCTCCCTCTGCGGCAGCGGGGGCGGCGGCGCTCCCCGTCGGCGCGGGACGTCGTCGCCCTCGCTCGTCGAGACCTCCGCGGGGATCACCCTCAGCAACGCCGACCTCGCGATTGACATCGCGCGCGTGGGCGCCTGCGCGGTGCGGGTGCGACGCGCCGACACGGGCGCCGAGACCCTGCTGACCTTCGACGTGCCCGACGAGCTCGTGCCCTGCGAGGCCCGCGCGGTGCCCGACGTGCTGCGCGACGACGGCGTGTCCGTGCGCCTCGACGCGCAGACCCCGCGGTGGTCGCAGTCCATCACGGTCTCGCTCGGCGATGACGGCCCGGCGATCTCGGTCGCGCGCGCCACCCGCGAGGGCGCGGTCACCACGCACCGCCTGGTGAACGCCTCGGCGCACCCGGTGACCTTCACCGTCGACGGACTCGACCTCGCCGCCGCGCCCGGCGAGCGCCTCACCGTGACGGGGTCGTGACCGTCGGCGCCGCGAAGGCCTCGGCGAGAAAGCGCGCCACGGCCTTCACGTGCGAGAGCCGCGCGCTCGTGGGGTGCATCGCGATCCACACGCCGCGGGGCGGTGAGGGGGCGCCGAGGTCCACCCGGGTGAGGCCGTGGGCGAGCACGTCGGGGAGCAAGCCCAGCCCCGCCCCCGCGCGCACCGCCGACACCGCCGTGCTCACGCTGTCGGTGCGCAGCGCCACGGGCGCGTCGGGGATGCGCGTGCGCAGCCAGTCCCCCTCGGCCACCGCGAAGCGCAGCCCGAAGAGCACCTGCGGGATCTCGCGCAACCCCTTCGGTGAGAGCCTCCGCGGGTCCTCGGCCCAGGGCCCGGACACGTAGCCCGAGAGGCTCACCGCGCCGATGGACCGGCGCACCACCGTGGGCTCCTCGGGGCGCGAGAGCCGCAGCGCGATGTCGGCCTCGCCCCGCGCGAGGTCACGGATCTTCGGGCTCGTGTCGATCTCCAGCAGCAGCCCCGGGTGCGCACGCAGGAGCTTCGGCAGCGCCGGGGCGACGAAGCGCGACGCGAGCACCTCCATGGTCGTGAGCCGCACCACGCCCCGCGGCGCCTCGCGCTCCAGGGCCACGCGACGGCGCACCTCGGTGACCCCGCGCTCGGTCGCCTCGGCCACCGACACCAGGGCCTCGCCCACCTCGGTGAGGGTCACCGCGCGGTCCTTGCGGGTCATCAGGGGCGCGCCCACGGAGGTCTCCAGCGCGCGCACGCGACGTCCCACGGTGGTCGCGTCGACGGCCAGCACCTTCGCGGCCCCCGCGAGGGAGCCGGCGCGGCGCAGCGCGAGGAGCAGCGCGAGGTCGCGCCAATCGAGGGGCGGAGGGGCGTCCACGAGGTGACGGAGTGTAGGGCTCGCAAGCGCGGAGACACCACCCCGGGGGACATGCGAAGGTCGCGGCCATGCGAAGGGCGTGGGTGTTCATCTCCGCAGCGTTGCTCGTTGCGGGAGAGGCTCGCGCGCAGCGCGTCGCGTGGGTCTCCGAGCCCTCCCTGGACCCGAACTCCACCCCCACGGTGGAGGGCACCGGGGTCCCGACGCCCGGCGAGGTCACCCTGGTGAATCACCTCGCGTGGGACCTCGGGCCGGTGAACGCCCTGGGGATCCGCGAGCGCATGCGGGATGTGTGGTCGCTCCAGGTGGGGGTGCTGCGCAACGTCGCGCTGGGCGTGCAGGTCCCGGTGATCCCCTACACGGACTTCGACTTCAACCGCGGGACGCGCGGTCCGTCGCTGGGCGACACCCGCTTCACGGTGCGCTGGTCGGGGCTCAACGCCGGGAGCGTGCTGGCCGCGTCGCCGCCGCTGTCGTCGGTGCGCTGCGGCGGGCGCTGCGGGCGGGGATGGTCGGTGGGCGGCGCGCTGGGGGGTGAGCTCACCGTGCCGGGCGACGCGCCCGACATGAGCTACGGGGAGCCGACCTTTCGTCTCGTGGGGCAGCTCGAGGTGCGGTACCTCCGCTTCGCCATCGGCGCCAACGTCACGTACCTCAGCAACTTCGACCGCTCGGCCGAGCTGCTCACCCGCGACCGCCTCACGGTGTCGCTCTCTGTGCGCCGCCCCTTCGCCGCGCTGCTCGCGATGTTCTCGCTGTTCAGCCCTCCCCTGGCCGACTGGGCCACGGTGCTGTCCTTCGGCATCGAGCGCGTGCTGGGCTCGCCCTACGTCACCCTCACCGCGTCCTTCGAGGCCAGCTCGCTGCGCAACCTGCCCAGCGTGGTGGAGGTCGGCTACGGCGTGCAGCGGCAGGTGGGGAGCTTCGTGTTCTCCCTCGGCGGCGTGAGCAACGTCGCCGACGGCGAAGGGCGGGTGCTCTTCTCCGCCGGCTGGCGCCCCCCCGAGGACGAGGACCACGACGGCGTCGTCGACGAGGACGACCGCTGCATCGGCGTGCGGGGCTCGGCGCGGGAACACGGCTGCCCCACCCCCGACGACCCCGTGGTGCACGAGCCCGAGACCCTCAACGGGAGGACCCATGTCTACGAAGTGCCGTGACCCCCTCCCGACGCGTCGCGCGTTCCTCGCGCTGCTCGGCGCGGCGCCCGCGGCGTGCACCTTCCCCCCCGCGCTGCGCACCCGGCGGTGCCTCGGGGCCGTGGCCAGCGACGGCACCTGCACCGAGCTCCTCTGGTCGTACAGCTCCCTGCAGTACTGCCGCGCCCGGGTGCTGCACCCGCGCGACGAAGACGAGCTCGCGGCCATGCTCCGCCGCGTCGCCGACAGCGGGCACAAGCTCAGCATCCGCGGCGGCGGGGCCAGCCTCGACACGCAGTCGCTCAACGGCGACACCGTGGTGACCCTCGACACCCC
>JBILLI010000877.1:0-3096 GCA_044376155.1 Polyangiales bacterium | reverse complement strand
TGGTAGGCCCCGTTGGCGCCCCAGCAGCGCATCGCGCCGTCGGCGAAGCGCACGCAGTTGTGGTTGCTCCCCGCGGCGATCGAGACGGCGCCCCGCACGCTGCGCATGTCCGACGCGAGGTCCGGGGGATCGCCCAGCACCCCGTACACGATTCCGTTCCCATCCTCGGTGTAGCACCGGACCACGCCTCCGACGCGGCGCGCGCAGAGGTGCGTCGCGCCCGCGGCGAGCTGCTCGACGTCGCGCATCGCGGCGAGCGCCGGCGGCATCTGCGGCGGCAGCCCCGAGGCCACCGCGCGGCGCATCGAGCCCCAGCAGGTGAGCGTCCCGGCGTGTCGACGCGCGCAGGCCCAGGCGTTGCCGCCCACGGCGAGCTCGGCGCCGTCGGTCAAGCCCATCACGGCCACCGGCGCGCTGCGGTTCGTGGTCGTCCCGTCGCCGAGCTGCCCGGCGTTGTTGGCGCCCCAGCAGAGCGCAGTGCCGTCGGTCTTCAGCGCGCAGGTGGTGCCGCCGCCCGCGCGCACGGTGCTGATCCCCGTGAGCTCCGCGGCGTTGGACTCCGAGCTGCGCACGGTGACCGGCGCGGGGCGGTTCATCGTGGTGCCGTCGCCGAGCTGTCCGCCGTCGTTGCTCCCCCAGCAGCGCAGGGCGCCGCTCCGCAGCAGCGCGCAGGTGTGGGCGCTGCCCGCGGTGATCTCCAGCACGTCGACATCGCGCAGCGCGACGACCGGCGCGGCGCTGTCGGTGGTGGTCCCGTCGCCGAGCTGCCCGCGGTCGTTGCGCCCCCAGCAGCGCACCGTGCGGTCGCGCAGGACGGCGCACGCGTGGTCGAGGCCGACGGCCACGCTCACCGCCCCGCGGAGCCCCTGCACCGGGGTGCACTCCGGACCGTTGGATGCGTACCCGAGACGTCCGTAGCGGTTGTTCCCCCAGCACACCACGGTGGCGTCGTCGCCCGTGCCGCGCACCGCGCAGGTGCTCTGGTCGTTCGCCGCCATCGTCGCGAGGTGCGGCGGACCCGCGACGCAGGCGCCCATCAGGCATCGCTGCCCGGCCGTGCACACGGTCCCGCAGGCGCCGCAGTGCAGCCCGTCGGACTGCGTGTCGACGCACCCTGGCGTGGGATTCAGCGGGCTGCAGTCGGTCTGCCCCGTGGGGCACGACGGACGATTGCCGCATGCCGCACCGCAGGAGGATCGTCGGCAGCTGTCGGTGCTCTGCGCCTGAGGCGAGCTCCCGACGGCGCACGCTGCGCGACAGACATCCGTGGTGCACCCGCTGACGCATGCCATCCAGGTCTTGCAGGCGGGGTCGGCCACGCAGCTCATGAGCTGGCCCGTGCAGCTCGACGTGAGGCACTCGTTGCAGGGGTTGTCGTTGGCGCGGCAGGTGCCGCCCACGCAGACCTGTCCCGCCGCGCAGGCGTTGTTGCATGTGCCGCAGTGCGCGGTGGAGCTCGCGCGATCGGCGCACGCGCCGTTGGGACCGCAGGCGGCCCAGGCGCCGACGCAGGTGCAGCGACCCTCGACGCAGAGCGCGCCGAGGCCGCACGCGTTGCCGCAGGCGCCGCAGTGGTTGCGATCGGACTGGAGGTTCACGCACCCGACGGGGCACGACGAGGCGCCGTCGGGGCAGCAGCGCAGGGGCTCCGAGAAGGTCTGCCCCGCGGGGGGCGCGACGCCCTCTCCCCAACACCGGATCGCACCCGTCAGGCCGATGCGACACGAGCGGTTGCCCCCGCTGAACACCGCGAGGACGCCGTTCAAGCCCGGGAGGTCCTGCGTCGCAGAGCCACCTCCGAGCTGCCCCTCGCGGCTCCGTCCCCAGCAGCGAACGGCGCCGCTGCGCAGGCGCGCGCAGGTGTGATCGTCGCCTGCCGAAATCTGGGTCACGTCGCGCAGCCCCGGGAGGTCCCGCGTCGCGCTGCTGCCTCCGAGCTGTCCCTCGGTGTCAATCCCCCAGCAGCGCACGGTACCGCCTCGCACGAGGGCGCACCCGTGGAAGTGGCCGAGGGTGATCTGCTCCGCGTCGCGCAGCCCGGCGATCTCGGTGATGATCCCCCCGTACTCGCTCAGTACGCCCCAGCACCACACGGTGCCATCGACGCGCCGCGCGCAGGTTTGACGCTCGCCCGCCGCGATCTCCGCGACGTTCGCGACATCGGGTTGGACCGGCTCGAGCGTCGTGAGCCTCCCATTGCGGTTGGAACGGATGGGGCCGTTCCCCTCGAAGGCCTGCGCGATCGCCGCGTCGCTCATCGGTGTGCACTGAAAGAACAAATTGTCTCCCCAGCAGCGCACGGTCCCGTCGCCCAGCCGCGCGCAGGTGTGAGCGCGTCCCGCCGCGAGCTGCCGCACGTCCCGCAGTCCGGCGATGTCCTGCGAGAGGGAGCTGCCGCCGAACAGGTCCACTTCGCGCCAGTCCCTCCCCCAGCAGCGCACGGTGCCCCCGGCGAGGATCGCGCACGCGTGGTCTCGGTTCGTCGCCACCTGGAGCACCGTGGGTGGGGGTCCGCCCCCCGTCGCAGTGAAGCGAATGGGCGTGGGGTGGTCGAGGCCCGGGCCGCCGCCCACGTTCCGGCCCCAGCAGCGCACCTCGGAGCCCGCGTAGTAGCAGCCCGGGAGCGTGGGTGTGCCCGCGTCCGTGCGCACGCCGTTGCAGACCACCGTGGGGCTGAAGACCGCGCACATGCTCTCGCCCGCGACCGACAGCGACATGGGGTTGCAGTTCACCGGCGCCACGGGCTGCTCGCACGTTGCGGCCGCGAGCACGGCGAACATCGCGACGTACACGAGGCCTCGGGACGCGCGCGTGAGCGCCGCAGGGGTCATGGGTGGTCCACGCATGCGCGCACGATGGCGCGCCTGGCGGGGGGGTGATCAATGAGAATTTCGCGCGCCTGTCCCCAACGGTGACGGATGTCGCGGCGACTCCGTTGTGTGATCGGCGTGTGATCGGCAGGCGCTCCGACCTGTGCCTAGCCTCGCCCGTTCGCCCGCGGGGTCCCTCCGCCCCGCGGCCCGACGGCGAGGTGTGGTGATGCTTCGAGGTACGACGGCCTCCCCCGTGATGCGCAGCACGCTGCGCCTGGCGACG
>JBILLI010000189.1:0-11546 GCA_044376155.1 Polyangiales bacterium | reverse complement strand
GTCGGGGATCACCGGCACGTCGGGGATCACCGGCACGTCGGGGATCACCGGCACGTCGGGGACGTCACCCACCGAGGCGTCGATGCGGGTGGGCTGCACGCAGCGCATGGTCCCGGTGGGGGTGAGCTCACAGCGCAGCGGGGCGGCGCACTCGCGGTCGTTGAGGCAGGTGTCGCCCGACTGCCGCGCACCCTCCACCGTGCACGCGGAGAGGGCGAACACCGCGAGGATCCAGCGTCCCATCACGGGCGGTGACGCTACACGCTCCCGCGCGCCCGCGGAAGGATGTAGCGTCCCGCGCCGCGATGAGTGACACGACGAGCGGGAACGGCGGGTTTGCGTTGGTGCTGGGCGCGTCCAGCGGGTTCGGCGAGGCCATGTGCCTGGCCCTCGCGGCCCGGGGAATGGACATCGTCGGGGTGCACCTCGACCGCCGCGCGGGCGTCGAGCGCGTGGAGCTCCTCGCGAAGCGCATCGAGGCCATGGGGCGCACGGCGTGGTTCTTCAACGTGAACGCCGCGAGCGACGAGAAGCGCAAGGCCACCCTCGACGACCTCGACGCCCGGCTCGCCGCGCGTGGCGACGGCGCGACGGTGCGGGTGCTGGTCCACTCGCTGGCCTTCGGCTCGCTGCGGCCCATCATCGCCACGGCCGACGCCCCCGCCGACCAGCTCACGCGCGCGCAGATCGAGATGACCCTCGACGTGATGGCCACCTCCCTCGTCTACTGGACCCAGGACCTCGTCGCCCGCGGTCACCTCGCGCGCCACGGCCGGGTGCTCGCCATGACCAGCAGCGGCAGCACGCACATGTGGCCCGGCTACGGCGCGGTGGGCGCCGCCAAGTCCGCGCTGGAGGCGTACATCCGTCAGCTCGCGGTGGAGGGCGCGCGGCGGGGATTCACCGCCAACGCGATCTGCGCGGGCGTCACGAAGACCCCGGCGCTCGACAAGATCCCGGGCTCCGACGGGATCATCGCCCGCGCCTCGGCGCGCAACCCCCACGGTCGACTGGGCACCCCCGAGGACGTCGCCGAGGCCGTCGCGGAGCTCGTGCGCCCGGGCACCGACTGGATGACCGGCAACGTCATCGCCGTCGACGGCGGCGAGCTCGTCGCGGGCTGACACGCACGGCACGCGCGGGGGCGTGTGCCGCCGTGCGCCACCCCGCGACCCCGGGGCCCTCCATCGCGGGAGACGTCCGCGCGTCGTGCGCGTGGCCCGTGCGATGCACCGTGCCTGGGCATGAACACCACCACCGCACGTGTTCCGCGGCGTCGCACGGCTTCATGGATGACCGTCGCGCTGCTCCTGGGATGCACGTCGGCCCCCGCGGGTGATCCCCCCGCCACCCCGGTGAACGTGCCGCCCACGCCCGCGGTGCAGCAGGCCCGCAGCGCGCTGCGCGCCGCCATCGGCGAGGGGGTGATGTCGCCCGAGAACTTCGCCGCGCGTTACCCGGTCTCGCTGACCACGTCCGTGCCCTACGACCCTCGCGCCGCCGCGGGGCTCTCGACGGTGCAGTCATCGCCCGTGGCGCTCAACGAGGGCGAGCTCAACGCCCTGGCGCGCAACGGGTTCGTGATCACCGAGCGACGGCGCTTCCCGACCTTCACCTACGGCTACGCGACGCTCTACATGGCCGACCTGCCGCTGTATGTGTCGGCCGACTCGATCCTGCACGCGGTGCACAGCGCCTTCAACGACATGCTCGCGGCCATCGAGGTGGCCACGCTGCGCGGCGACCTCGACGCGATGCTCGACGGCATGCGCGCGCGGCTCGCCTCACCCGCGGGCGCGTCGCTCGACCCGCAGGCCCGCGCCGACGCCGACGTGTACGTCTCCGTGGCCCTCTCGCTGCTGCGCGCGAGCACCATCGAGCCCGGCGCGGGCGGAGACGTCTCCGAGGCGCGCGCCCTCGCAAGCATGGCCACCGCCGCGGCGGGGCGGCGCACCGTGCGCTTCTTCGGCACGGCGCGCGACGAGGACTTCTCGCAGTACCGCCCCCGCGGCCACTACAACGACTCGCCGGAGCTGCAGCGCTACTTCCGCGCGATGATGTGGCTGGGGCGCATGGACCTGCGCGTCGTCGAGACCCTCCCCGACGGCTCACAACGGCTGAACCGCCGACAGCTCCTCGGCGCCTACGCCCTGCGCGCGGCGATGAACGACGACGCCCTGGGCGCGTGGCGCCGCATCGACCAGACCATCGCGGGCTTCGTCGGTGAGTCTGACAACATGACCCTCGCGCAGCTCGACCCGCTGCTGCGCGACCTCGGCGTGGCCGACGCGCGCGGCCTCGCGGGGCTCAGCGACGAGGCCGTCGTGCGCGCCGTGCTCGCCGGGGGATACGGCGCCCAGCGGATCTCCAGCCACATCATGATCAACGGCACGCGCGCGGGCTTCACCCTGCCGCTGTCGTCGACCTTTCTGCTCCTCGGGCAGCGCTACGTGCTCGACTCACACGTGTTCTCCAACGTGGTCTACGACCGCGCGGGCGGAGGATCGGTGCGGCGCATGATGCCCGACCCCCTCGACGCGGCCTTCGCCGCCCTCGGGAACGACCAGGCCGGCGCGCTGCTCGGCGACGGGCTGCGTCGGTATGCCTACGCGCGCGACCTCCACGCCATGCGCGTGCTCGCCGACGCCCACGGCGACGCGTACTGGGACGCGAACCTCTACAACCGCTGGATGGGCGCGCTGCGCACGCTCTCGCCCCGCGCGGCCCTCGCCGACACCGCAGCGACCGGGCTGCCCGCGGTGGCGCGCACCGAGGCGTGGGGACGTCGCGTGCTCAACACCCAGCTCGCGTCGTGGGCCGAGCTGCGGCACGACACGATCCTCTACGTGAAGCAGTCGTACACGAGCGGCGCGGTGTGCGAGTTCCCCGACGCGTACGTCGAGCCCTACCCCGCGTTCTTCGCGGCGCTGGAGGGCTACGCGCGGCGCGGCGAATCGCTCGTGGCCGGCCTCGACCTGAGCGCGTCGCCCGCGCTCGCCACGCGCGTGCGGGAGTATTTCCCGCGGCTGCGCGAGGTGGCAGGACGGCTGCGCGAGATGGCCGAGCGGCAGCGCGCGGGACAGGCCTTCACCGAGGCGCAGATGGCCTTCATCAACGAGGCCGTGCGGGTGCAGCAGATCTGCGGCGGCGCGACCTCCGAGGGGTGGTTCCCGCGGCTGTATTTCAACCCGTCGAGAGCGACGCGGTTCGACCCCACCATCGCCGACGTGCACACGCAGCCCACCGACGAGGCCGGCGCGGACGTGGGGCGCGTGCTCCACGTGGCCACCGGGAGCCCGCGGCTCATGGTGGTCACGGTGAACACCTGCAACGGCCCGAGGGCCTACGCGGGCCTCGCGTCGTCGTACTTCGAGCGCACCACCGAGCGCTACGACCGCCTCGACGACACCCGCTGGGCCCGCGAGATCGAGACGGCGAACCCCGCGGATCCCGCGTGGCTCGCGCCCGTCGTCACTCGATAGGAGGGTCCTCGGGGCCCTTCGCCTTGCGGCGGGACGCGACCTGCTGCGCCGCCACCAGCACCGCCACCACCACGCTCACCACGAGCAGGTTGCGCTCCATGAAGCGCAGCACGCGCTCGGTGAAGGCGCCGATGGCCATCGAGAAGCGGTAGAACACCGCGGTCCAGATGAGCTGCCCGAGGGCCGCGCCGAGCACGAAGGCGCGAAGACGCATGCCCGACACGCCCGCGATCATCGACACCGCCACGCCCGGCGTGAGGATCAGAAAGGCCGTGCCGAAGCGCTGAAAGTGCGCCGCCACCCAGCGCACCGCGCGCTCCACCCGGGGTGAGCCCGCGGTGAGCGAGCGCAGCGTGGCCTCGCCGTAGAGCCCGCTGATGCCGTAGATCGCGCACATCCCGAGGAGCCGCCGCGAGGCCACGAGGAGGTACGCGGGGGTGAACTCGACCCGCGGCGCGACCAGCGCGAGGTAGTTGGGCGCGAGCGCGAGCAGCACCATCGGGTGACGCACGCTCAGCGACGGGAGCAGGAACGACCCGAGGCTCCCCGCCACCGTCACCGTCACCGCGAGGGCGATGATCAGCTTCTGCACCCGCGGCGGCGCGTCGGCGAAGGGAGCGAGCGGCGCGGGGGTCATACGGCGCACGCACTGTACGCCACGGCGACCCGCGCGTCAGTCCGGCTCGGCCCCCAGCGCGCGCAGCTTCTCGGCGAGCCGCGCGGCCCGCTCCTCCGCGGTCTGCGCGCGAGACTCCGCGGTCTGCGCGCGAGACTCCGCGGTCTGCGCGCGAGACTCCGCGGTCTGCGCGCGAGACTCCGCGGTCTGCGCGCGAGACTCCGCGGTCTGCGCGCGCTCCTCTCCCGTGGGCAGCGGCACGCCCCGCGCGTCGACCCACCGCAACCAACGCGCGTGGACGCCCTCGAACACGCCCTCCCACGCCGCGAGCCCGAGGCCCAGCGCGTCGAAGAAGGCCGCGTCCTTCTTGCCGTACAGGCTCCCGCGCAGCTCGAACACCTGCAGCGGCGCGTCGCTCAGGTGGCCCTCGGGGTCCCACACCACGTAGTTCGGGATGTGCAGCCGACGGTAGCGCTTCTTGCGCTCGGTGAGCTCACCGCCTTCGCGGTTCGACACCACCTCGATGACCACGTCGGGCGCCTTGCCGAACACCCACACGAAGTACGTCCGATGCGCCTTCTCCAGGATGGGCTCCTGGTACGACACGTCGAGGCTCACCAGCACGTCGGGCACCATCGGCGGCTCCGTCGGTGAGCCGAAGAGACCCACGTTCGCCGTCGCCACGAAGGTGCGCGGGAGCCCGTCTTCTTCCGGCGGCGGACCCGACCAGCTCGCGAACAGCGCGCCGGTCAGGAGACGCTGCTGCTTCTCGGAGTAGATGTTGTCCACGGGCGTGTCGTCCTCGGTCACGATCCGCGAGACGTCGGGCGCCACCACGTCGAGAGGGAGAGCGGCGACGTTGGGGGACATGGCCTCACGGTGACCCGCCACCCGGGGAATCGTCAACCCACGCGGCCAGCCCGCGCGCCACCGGCCACCGCGCTCGCCAGCAGAAATCGCCTCGAATTCAAGCCCCCGCCGAGGCACACGGGTTGCGTCTGCGCCCCGCCATGATCCCCCCGCGCTCGCTGCTCCCGCTCGCGCTGCTGCTCGGATGCAACGCCACCTACGCCCCGCCCGTGCGCTCCACGCACTACGGCCTCCCGGGCAGGCTCGCGCCGGGACAGGGTGAGCTCGCCGTCGCCATGGGCGGACCCAACACCCACGGCAGCGCGTCGCTCTCGATCCCCGTCGCGTCGAACGTGCGCGTCGAGGGCACCTACGACCTCTCCGAGACCTGGCACATCGGCTCCGCGGGTGTGCGCGCGACCCTCCCCGTCGGGGGCATCTGGTACTCCGACCTCGAAGGCGGCGTGGGCGCGGGCGTGGGCGGCGAGCGCTGCGCCAACCACCGCGACACCACCCAGGTCTGCGCCGCGGGCGCGGCCGACGGGCTGCGCGCCAACGAGCGCCTCGCCTACGGCGGATACCTCGGCGGCGCGGTGGGACTGCGACCGTGGCGCGTCGCGGGCTTCTACGTCCGCGTGCGCGCGCAGGTGAGCGCGGCGCAGAACATCGACCCCACCTTCTGGGGCGCGGCCCTGCTCGGCGCCGAGTTCGCCCTCGGCCCTGTGCGCACCCACCTCGCGGGCGGCGCGGTGACCTACGTGAACCGCGCCGAGAGCCAGGCCGGCGCCCTCGTCGAGCTCGGGATCTCGGTGCCCTTCTCGCTACGCTGACGCCGCGCGCAGACCGTGCACGTGCAGCACGCTGCGCTCCGCGGGCACGCCGATGCGCAGCGGAAAGCCGTAGTGCCCCGTGCCGCGGTGCACGTAGAGCCGCCCGGTGCCCAGCGCCCAGGGACCGTGGTCGGGCACCTTCGAGAGGGCAGAGACCACCGTGCCCTGCAGCCCGAGCCGCAGCAGCCCCACCTGCCCGCCGTGCGTGTGCCCCGAGAGCACGAGGTCGGCCGTTCCCTCGGGGAGGTGTTGGAACGCGCCCGGGTCGTGCAGCATCGCGATGCGGGGAAGTCCCGCGCGGCGAGGGAAGCGCGCGCACACCGCGCCGTGGTGGGCCGCGCGGTCGCGCCAGACGAAGTCGAATCCGAGGATCTCCACGGGGCCCAGCGGCGTCTCGGCCACCGTGAGGTCGTCGACGAGCAGCGGGATGTCGTTCGCCGCGAGGGCGGCTACCACGGTCTCGAGCGCCTCGTGGTCGTGGTTGCCGAGGCAGGCGAAGCACCGCCCCGGGAGCGCCTTCAGCGGCGCCAGGGCCGCGGTGAGCCACGCGGGGTCGCGCTGTGACTCCATGGTGAGCAGGTCGCCCGTGAGCAGCACGAGGTCGGGGTCGCGGGCCACCGCGCGGGCGCAGATGGCGTGCAGCGAGGCCACCGACATGAACGGGCCGATGTGCGGATCGGTGATCTGCACCACCCGCAGCGGCCGCGCGTCACGCTCGCCCCGCGCGCGGTGGCGCTGCAGCGTCGGGACGTGGGCGCGGTCGAGCCAGAGGTCCACCTCGTCTTCGGTGGCGCGCAGCGAGTCGACGAGGCCGAGCAGCGCGACCGCCCACGGCAGCCACGGCAGCCACGGGTCGAAGCCCACCGCCCGCGCGATGGACCACGGGATCGCCAGGAACGACGCGGCGAAGAACCAGCTCCCGGGCACGCTCACCAGCGCGCGGTAGAGCCCGCCCCGCAGCGTCGGACGAATGAGCAGTGCGAAGTGCACATAGACCGTGACGTGCAGGTACAGCGCGACGGGCCAGAGCGACCCCGCATGCGTCAGAACCCCTTGCGCTGCAAGGGAATGGATCCCGAGGAGGACCGCGAGGAAGCGCCCGTAGAGCGGCCCCCGGAGGCGGCTGGCGAGCAGGGCGACGGTGAGGCACGCGGCGGCGCTGCCGAGCGCGTACGCGAAGGAGGGGATCGGGCTCATTCGCGCGGCACCATAGCGCGCAGGCTCAGGCCTGCACCTCGACCGTGGAGGGGGCGGGGCGGGGCATCGGAGCGGCGTCGGTGAGCGCGCGGGTCTGCCGGAGCCCGACGACGGCCACCGTGACGAGGTGCGTGAGGCTCAACATCGGGGTCACCAGGAACAGCCCGATCTCGTCGCGGCGGTAGCGCGCGAAGAGCACCATCGCGCCCAGCAGCAACGCGCCGTTGAGGGCCACCTCGAGGGCCGCCGTGCCGCGCAACGCCGCGCGAAAGCGCCCCTCGTCGCCGCCGAGGAGCGCGCGCCCGAGGCCCGCCATGCGCAGCGCGGCGAAGCACCCCACGGGGTAGGCGCAGACCAGCATCGCCTGGGTGTACTCGTCGAAGCCCGCCTGCCGGCCGTGTCGCTCGGCGAGCACCAGCACCCCCAGCAGCCAGGGCAGCCCGCTCAGGATCGCCGCGCTCAGCGGGAGGTAGCAGGTCAGCGCGAGGAGCCGCACCCACCACGGCGCGCGCTCGCGGAGCACCGCGCTGTGCGCGACCTCGACCTCGGCCGCGCGAAACGCGCCGAGGCCCAGGGCGTGGTGCTCGCGCACGTCGATGACCTGACGCCAGGCCACGCGACCGCCGGCCTCGTCGCCGAACCAGATCCCGAGCGGGATCAGCACTGACAACACGACCACGCTGATGATGATTTCCACGGGCAGAGCCTACGTCGTCGACGGCGCGCGGTCTTCGCGCGGGCGGGCGAACGGTCGCCCCCGTCGGGGTGAACGGTCCGAGGGCGCGGGTCTACGGCTTCGCGGCAACGCGGGTGACCTCGCCGGTCTCGTCGATGCGGGCGACCTCTTCGGCGAAGTCGGCCACGCGGTAGCCCTCGCCCTGGCTCACGATGCGCACCAGCACCTTGCCCTCGGCGCTGGGCTCGATGCGAAAGCGCGGCACCTCCCCGGCCTCGACCTTCGCGACGAACGCACGGCGCTGCCGGTCGCGCACCCACGCCGTGAGCATGGTGAGGGCCCCGAAGGTCGTGCCGAGGGCGGCCAGCGCGTGCGTGAACCAGACCGAGCTGTCGCGGGAGCCCGCGCGCACGCTCAGGGCCAGGGCCACCGCGGCGATGACCGCGCTGGTGAGCCCGACGATGCCGTCACCGCGCTCCTGCCCCGCGAGGCCCTTTTGCGCGAGGCGCTGGCCCCACGCGATGGGGAGGCCGAAGAACACCAGCGTGGCGAGCAGCGCGGGGCCCCAGAACATCACCCCGATGGTGGCGCCGGCCATCATCCCCATGAGGAAGTTCAACAGGGGCTTCGACCCGTGGTCGAGCATCGAGAGCATCAGCCCCGCGGCCACCGCGGCGTTCGCCATGGCCAGGGGGATCGACGCCATCCACCCCACCCGCACCCTGCCGTTGAACGCCGTGCGGCGCCATCGCAGGAGCAGCGCCCAGAGCGTGCCGAAGACCAGGGTGGGCGCGCCGGTGATGAGCCCGATGGGGTCGCGGGTCCACCCGAACACGCCCGCGAACACCACCGCGGTGATGGCCGCGAGGGAGAAGCCGATGGCGAGGTCGGCGATGCGCTCGAGGAAGCGGCGCGCGCGAAAGGGGGTGGGCTCCACGGGGTGCGGCTCAGTGTACGAGCGTGAGGGTCACCCGTCCCGGCAGCGCACCGCTGTTTGGGGGCGGCGGCTCGCGGCCGGTGGCGGAGCCGTAGAGGCAGAGCCCGTTGGCGTAAGGCCCGCGCACGACGTCGAAGCGCAGGGTGTGCTCGCCCGGGCGTCGGAGCGCGGAGAGCACCGCGAGGTCGGCGGACGACACCTCCACCCAGCGCCCCGCGCCGTCGTCGAGGGCGGTCATGAAGGTCCCGAGGGGGAGGTCGTCGAGGGTGGCCTGCACCTCGGAGCGGTCGGCCATCGTGGCGCCTTCACCTCGCCCCGGGAGCTCGGAGCTCACCCGCGCGCGGAGCACCACCCGGGCGCCGGCGATGACCCCGGGGGGCGTTCGCACGCGGTAGCGCACCGAGGCGAGGCCGCTGGCCCAGATGTGCATCACCGAGAATCCGTCCCAGCGCCCCGAGGCCTCGGCGCGCAGCGTGGCGTAGCCATCGGGCGCCAGGGACCACTGCCACCCCGCGGCCGTGCGCCGCGCCGGTGCGCCCCGCACGCCCGGCCCGCGCACCTCGATGTCGGTGCGCCAGCGGGGCTCTGGGGAGGGGACCAGGAGCCGCCCGTTGTTCATCGATCCCCCTGCGCGCCAACGGGTTGCGTGCGCGCGGAGCACGGCGCGGAGGTCCTCGGTGCGGGGAGCGCCGGCGGGGTCGGCGAAGATCCCGTGCTCCTGCGGGGGGTCGCGGGAGGTGGTGTAGAGCCACACGAGGGCGCCGTCGGCGTCGTCGAGCTCGGCGCGGTCGAGAAAGCGCTGGTACCACCGCGCCCGCGGCGCGCCGTGGTGCATCTCCGCGTTGGCGGTGAAGCCGAACTCGCCCCACACCAGCGGCTTGCGAATCTCCGACCGCGCGAGCTCGGCGTGGTCGTCGACGAAGTCATCGAGGGCCTCGAGCGTGCGCGCGGTGCGCAGCAACGTGGGGTAGGCGTGGGCGTCGGCGTAGTCCACCTCGGGGAGCGCCTGCACCGCCCGCCAGGTGTCTCGCTGCGCCTGCCGCGTGTACCCGATGTGCCCCGCGGCCACGAGGTGCGAGGGGTCCATGGCGTGCACCGCGCGGGCGGTCTCCTGCGTCCATCGCAGCAGCACGGCACGGTCCCGCGGGGCGCTGTCGGCCTCGTTGATGAGCTCCCACGCCATCACGGTGGGGTCGTCGCGGTAGGGCACCCCCGTGCGGGCGTTCACCCGGGTCACCACCCGCGCGACGTGGGCGAGGTAGAGCGCGCGGGCGTCGCCGTCGTCGAAGAATTCCGCGAGCGCGCCGAGCTCGCCGAGGCCGCGCAGGGTGACCGCGTCCCACCCTGCCCACGAGAGGTACTGCGCGACGCCGCCGTAGTCTCCCCAGCGGTTCGCGAGCACCACGATGAGCTTGAGCCCGCGCCGCCCCGCGGCCTCGATGACCCGGTCGAGGTGCTCGAAGCTCTCCGTGACCCACCCCTCGCGCCCCACGCGCCAGGCGAAATCCCGGGTCCACGGGGGGGCGTCGGCGGGGCGCTCGCCCAGGGCCCAGACCCGCGCGACGCGCATCCCGTCGGCGACCATCGCGTCGAAGATCTCGTCGAGGGACCCGCGGTGCGCGCCGCCGTGCATCACCGAGGCGTTGGCGCCGACGAAGCGAAAGCGCTGCCCCTCCAGGGCGAAGTGCCCGTCGCGCACCGTGACGAAGCGCTGCGCCGACGCCCGCGCCGGGGCCAGCGCGAGCGCCGCGAGGAGCGCGATGTCAGTTCGCGGGCGCACGGTCTCGCAGCATCGCCGCGAGCTCGCCCATGCGGTCGGCCATCGCGTGCGGCGAGCGACGGGTGGGGTTGTACACGTCGCCCGCGAGCAGGCTCACGATGCCCGTGCGGTAGTACTTCTTCTGCTGCGACGGGGGCGCGAGCGCCACGGTCATGAAGTCTCCGTCGTACCAGCGGTCGATGACCTTGCGGAACACCCCCGCCCCCGCGCGGTACTCCGCCTCCCAGGCCGCGAGGTCGCCCCCAAGGAGGGCCGCCGCGAGCTGCCGCGCGCCGTGGAGCCCGAGGAGCACCCCGGAGCTGAACACCGGGTCGATGAAGGTCGCCGCGTCGCCGCACAGGGCGAAGCGCTCGCCGTAGAACGACGTCGAGCTCGCGGTGAAATCCTGCAGGCCGCGCAGCGGAAAGACCCGCTCGGCGTCGCGCAGCCGCGCGCTCGCGTCGGGGGAGCTGGCGACGGCCGCGCGCAGCCGCTCCTCGGCGGTGCCCGTGAGGGGAGACGCGGGGGTCATCACCGCGCCGACGCTCGCCACGCCGTCGCCGAAGGGGATGATCCAGATCCATCCGCCCGGGATGCAGCAGATGGTGATGTCGCCGACCTCGTCGGGCGCGAGCTGCCGCACGCCGCGCATGCGCGTGCCGACGGCGGCGTTGCGCAGCGTCGCGTCGCCCACGCGGAGCCCGAGCTTGCGCGACAGCCACATGCTCCGCCCGCCCGCGTCGACCACCCGCCCCGCGGTGAGCGCGCCCGCGGAGGTCTGCACCACGCCCCGCGCGACGTCGACATCGCGCGCGTCGGCGAAGACGATCTCGCAGCCCTCGCGCCGCGCCACGTCGCGCCAGCGCAGGTCGAACACCTCGCGCTGCACCTGCCACGCGTGCGTGTACCGCGGCGACTCGGCCTCGGAGAAGTCGAAGCGCACGGCGCCGTCGTGGCGGCAGAACACCGCGCCGCGCTTCATCATGAAGCCCGAGAGATCCAGGCCGAGCTCCTCGAACACCAGCCCCGCGCCCGGGAGCATCGACTCGCCCACCACCGCCTCGGGGCGCTCGACGCCCTCCACCAGGGTCACCGACGCGCCGCCCCGCGCGAGGTAGGCCCCGAGGGCGCAGCCCGTGGGCCCGGCGCCGATCACCACCACGTCGCGCGCCACCACGGCTCAGGCCCGGTGCGTGGCGA
>JBILLI010000876.1:0-3112 GCA_044376155.1 Polyangiales bacterium | reverse complement strand
CGGGCTCGCTGTCCGCGGTGTGGTACTTCGGCGGCTCGCCCTCGCGCTGAATCGCCTCCCCGGCGAACCTCGTGACGCCCTTCGGTCCGCGCTGGACCGGAGGGCGTTCGCGTTTCAGCGGGGGCGTCGCCTGCGCCGCGCGGCCGCGCCGCCGTCCCAGCGCTCGTAGAACGCGTCGAGGCCCACGATGAGGTAGGGCTCCTGACCCCGCGCGACGAACGCAGCGTTGCGGCGTTCGATCTCGTCGAGCACCCGCGGGAACGCCTCGACGGTCCACGGCAGGGTGTCGTGCATGAGCATCACGCCCCCGCGCGGGGAGTTGTCGAGCTCGTGGCGCACGTTCTCCAACACCGCGTCGGCGCGGTTCACGCGCCAGTCGTTGCTGTCCATGGCCCAGTGCACGGGGGTGTACCCCCGCGAGAACACCGCGCTCACGGCGCGCGGGTGGTTCAGCGACCCGAAGGGCGCGCGCAGCAGGAACGACCGCTGCCCCGTGACCTGGGTGATGAGCGCCTCGGTGCGGTCGATCTCGAAGCGCAGGGTCGCCTCGGTCATCGTGTCCATGAGGTCGTGGTTGTAGGTGTGGTTCCCGATGAGGTGCCCGCGCTGCCACGCGCTGCGCAGCACGTCGCGGTTGCGTCGCGCGACCTCGCCATCCCCGTCCATGCGGTGGCCCGTGACGAAGAAGGTGACCCGCAGTCCCCGCGCGTCGAGCGTCTCCAGCAGCCGCGGTGTGGTCTCGAAGGCCGGACCATCGTCGAAGGTGAACGCGATGCAGCGGTGCCGCGCGCAGTGGCCGCGCATGAGACGTCCGCCGCGGTAGCGGTCCGCCCAGAGGTTGCCGTCGCGGTCCTTGGACTTGTAAGTGATCTCGTCGACGGTGCCCGTCGCGAGGGCCACCAGCGGGAGCGTGCAGAGCGCGAGGGCGAGGGCGATCGCGCGCTTCACCGCGCGAGAGCAACCCCCATCCCCGGCCCTTCCCCCGCTTCGGGGCAAGGGTGGAGAGCCGCGTTTCGAGAAATGGTCCGCGCGACCGGGGGGCGGGCAACGCGACGACGAAAACGTTGCTGCGCAATCGTTTCGACACACCTGGACCATTCCCTCGCCCGAGGTTCTCCACCCTTCCCCCGAAGCGGGGGAAGGGCTGGGGATGGGGGCACGCCTGACAGCGTCGCGCGCGCTTCGGCGACGCTTCACCGCGGCACACACCCGTACACCGAGCTGCTTAGACCCACCGGCGCGCAGCGCTCCTGCCCGTTGCAGTCGCGGTCGCTGGTGCAGCCCATGCGTTGCACCTCCTGCGCCCACTGCCCGATGTGGTTGCCCGAGCGGATGTCTTGAAACGGCAGCCAGAACGCCGCCGCGCTCGGGTCCCCCGTGCGGTTCGGACGGATCGCCGCCATCCACAACTGCGCGGTGCGCATGTCGGGCTCGCGCGTCTGCTGCTGCAGCCGCAGGCCGTAGTCGCGCCGCGACGAGAACGTGATCCAGAGGATCGTGTCGCCCTGATAGGTCTGCAGAAAGGGCGCGAACTTGGGCCAGGAGTTCCCAAGATCACCGGTGCCGTCGGCGCGTGCGAGGCGCACGGGCGTGCTGTCGACGCGGGTGGCCCAGAGGTGCGCGTCGATGGCGTTGTACGAGGTTCCGCCCGAGCGGTTGAACACCACCCAGCGGTCATCGGGCGCGAAGCTCGGGTAGTAGTTGTTCTCGTTCGCGCCGGCCATCACCAGGGTCGTGGGCATGGCGAAGGCGCTGCCCGACCAGCGCATGAGCAGGAGGTCCCCGGGCGCGCCGTGACCCGGCTGACCGAAGAGCGCGATGCCGTTGCGCTGCCGCGAGAACACCACCATCTGCCCGTTGCGGGACCAGTCGGGCATCGACCCGCGAATGTCCGCGGGGAGGCCCGTGACGCCCGCGAAGGTGCGCCCGTCGAGGAGCGAGAGCCGCGCGCCGTCGGAGGTCAGTACGCGGGAGTTGTCGGGCGAGAAGGTGCCGAAGTTCGCGCCGAAGTCCGCCGAAAGCCCGGTGCGCGTGGGCACGTCGTAGACCCGGCTGATCGCGGGGCCAGGGATGAAGCGCCCCACCACCGCGCGCGACCCGTCGCGCGAGAGCACGTGGCAGCCCATGCAGTTGAACAGCGGATCACCCTGGAGATAGGTCTCCGCCCGCGCCCCCACGCGCCCGAACTCGAACCGCAGAATGCTCCCGCTCGCGGCGTTCCAGTAATAGAGCCCGCCGCGCACGTCGGTGTTGGTGACCTCGATGACCCGCGACTCGCTCCGCCCCACGCGCCCGCCGCTGGCGACGGTGCTCCCGCGCACGGTGAGGGTCACCTGCCCCGAGGGCTGCGCGGCCCGCGCGACCTCTTGATACATGGGCTCCGTGAGGCTCAGCACACACCCGCTCCCGACGCGGGTGCACGGGGTGAAGATCCGCACGGCGCCGCGGTCGCCGCGCAGCGACACCTCGAAGAGGTCATTGCCCGTGCCTGGCAGGAAGTGCACCTCGAAGCCCGTGAGGTTGGGCGGCAGGATCACCCCGGCCTCGGGGTACACCATGCTCGGCGCCCGCGCGCTGTCTTCGGTCCCGTTGAAGCGCGTGGCGCTGTCGGTGGGGGCGGTGCCGGCGGTGAAGTCCATGTCCCGCGGGCGGGTGTCGGCGTCGCGGGGGGTGTCCCAGACGTCGCCGAGCATCACCGGGGGGACGTCTCTCGCGACGGGCACGTCCATGGGGGCTGCGGGTGCGTCGAAAATCCACACGTCGCGCCCGGTGACCACGTCGGGGAGCGGAGCGCCCGCGTCCATCGCGCCCGCGTCGGGGGATGTCACAACGTCTTGTGCAGCAATGACATCGGCGCGGGGGAGGGGGCCGCGGTCGGTCGGGCGCGGGCCGGTGTCGCGGGGGGCGGTCTGCGCGTCGGGGGTGGCGCGGATGATGTCAGCACCCTCGCGGGCGGCGCATCCGGCAACGAGGCACAGCGTCAGGGACCATCTCGAAGCACGCATCACGCGCGAGCATACCGCGCTCTGTCGTCACCGCGGATCTACTCCCCCTGGAGCACCTGCACGGCCTCGTCGTGCGCCTCGCGCACCGCCGCGGCCTGCGCCTCGAC
>JBILLI010000875.1:0-3113 GCA_044376155.1 Polyangiales bacterium | reverse complement strand
CGATGAACGCGCGCAGCTCGCCCACCGTGATCGGCCGCGACGACAGCGCGAAGGGCGCGACGTACACGGGGTGACGCGGGCCCTCGTTGTCGAACGCGAAGCCCCCGCCCGCGAAGCCCACCTCGTGGAGCCCCCCGGAGAAGTTCAGAAAGCGTTGCGGCCCAGGGGCTTCGGCGACGATCGCGGGGGTCTCCGGGCGCACCCGGGGGCGCAGCGGGTGCTCGGCGAACGCGTGCAGGATGTCGGTGAGCAAGAGCTCTTGATGCTGCTCCTCGTGGGCGAGGCCGAGGTCGAGCACCGGGCCGAGGGCGTCGAAGACCCCGTCGTCGCAGGTCTCGAAGAGGTGCACGACGCGGCCGTCGACGGCGCGTCGCCACGCGGCGATTTCGTCGCACGAGGGGCGCGAGAGCATCCCCCGGCGCGGGCGCGGGTGCCGCGGGCCCACGGCGTCGTAGTAGGAGTTGAAGAGGTAGCGGTGCCGCGGGTCGACGGGCGCGACGCCGCGCGGGCCCAGCAGGAACTCCTCGAAGAACCAGGTGGTGTGCGCCCGGTGCCACTTCGTGGGGCTGCAGTCGGGCATGGACTGCAGCAGCTGGTCCTCGGGGGAGAGCCACGCGGCGAGGGCCTCGGTGGCCGCGCGGGTGGCGGTGAAGCGCGCGATGCAGGCGTCGCGGAGGGTCACCGCGAGACCTGCACGCCCTTCCAGAACGCGACGAAGCCCGTGATCTGCTTCGCGGCGTCTTTGGGCGTGGGGTAGTACCAGGCCGCGTCGCGGTTCACCTCGTCGCCGACCACCACGTCGTAATAGCTCGCGACGCCCTTCCACCCGCAGGTGGTGTGCGTCGCGCTCTCGCGCAGGTGCTCCCGGCGCAGCGCGTCGGCGGGGAAATAGACGTTCCCCTCCACGATCTCCACGCGGTCGCTCTCGGCGAGCACCGCCCCCTTCCAACGCGCAACGGCCATGGCGAATGCTCCTGTCGCGGAGCCTGCGCCCCGGACGCACCGATGGTTACTGCGACGAACTGTCTCGTCGCAAGGACGGACTGTTCATCCGGTCAGCAGACGGGTGAGATCGTCAGGGGATCAGGGAGCGGGCGACGCGGTGCCGCGGGCGGTGACCCGGGTCACGAGCGGGATCGGGCGGCGGGTGAGCCGGTCGAGCACGTCGAGGAGCTCCCCGAGGCGGAAGGGCTGCGCGAGCCAGTGCCGCACGCCCAGCGCCTTGCAGTGCTGCGAGAGGTTTGGCATCGACGAGATCGCCAGCGCGGGCACCCGGGGGCTGCGCCCGCGGAGCGACAGGGCGAACTCCACCGCGTGCATGCGCTGCGCGTTGAGGTCGAGGATCACCACCGCGTCGTGGTGGCGCTCGAGCAGCGCGCCGGCCATGCGGGCGCTCACCGCGAGGTCGACCCCGAAGCCGCTGTCTTCCAACAGCTTCGCGAGGTTCTGCGAGAACCCGTCGTCGTCGGCGACGAGGATCACCCGCTGCGGCGGGAGGACAGTGCGAGGACGTGGCGAAAATAGACCCATGCGATCCGGTGACGGACTCCATCCGCGCATCGACGCCGCGGATCCCCAGGGACCGCCGGAGGTGAGAACACCTCCACCGCTTCGTCGACGGCGGCGGGCTTGTAGCAATCCCGTGGCAGAACGCAAGTCGAGGGCTGTGACTTCTCGACCGGGCCTGGAGAATTCATGCCCCCGCGCTTGAGCTTCGCCCGGGGCGCGCGGGATCCTTCGGGGATGCACACTTCGAGACTTCTCTTCGCCGCCGTGGTGGCGGGGCTCCTGGGCTGCGGCTCGTCGGTCACCATGGGGATCTTCCCCGCGGCCGACGCCGCCGCGGGCAGCGACGCCGCGACCGCGCCCGACGGGACGGCCCCGCCCGACGTCGGGAGTTCCTTCTGCGCCCTGGTCGACTGCCGCGAGGGCACGCGCTGCTGCGAGTCACTGCGCGCGTGCATCCTCGCCTCGGAGCCCTGCGGCGGCACCCCCCCGCCCGTCGATGGCGGCGTCGCGCCCCTCGATGTCCCCCCGTCGGACCGCTGCGCCAGCGCCACGGACTGCGGCCGCGGCGGCGAGTGCGTGTTCCCCGCCGACGTGTGCGCCCGCGACGGCCGCTGCACGGCACAGCTCGCGTGCGTGCGCCCTGAGACCTTCTGCGCGTGCACCGGCGAGAGCTACTTCGCGTGCCGCCCCGACCGCCCCACCCGCGGCCGCGGGGTGTGCCCCAGCGGCGACGGCGGGGTGACCCTCGACGCGGGCGGATCGTTCTGCGCGCGGGCCCTGTGCATGGCCGGAACGCGCTGCTGCGAGGCGCTGCAGTCGTGCCTCCCCGCGGGCGTCGCCTGCCCGTCCGATCCCCCCGACGCGGGCGTGACCCGCTGTCGCGACAACAGCGCCTGCGCCAGCGGGCAGTACTGCGCGACGACCACCTGCGGCGGCGCGGGGGCGTGCGCCGCGCGCCCGGAGATGTGCACCCGGATCTATGACCCCGTCTGCGGCTGCGACGGGCGCACCTACAGCAACGCCTGCTCCGCGGCGCAGCAGGGGATGAACGTGGCCGCCCGGGGCGAGTGCGCGGCGGTCGACGCCGGCGCGCCCGACACGGGCACGTCGTTCTGCGCGATGGTGCGCTGCGCGGCGGGCTTTCGCTGCTGCGAGGCGCGGCGCGCGTGCATCCTCAACAGCGAGGTGTGCCCGGGCGACCCCGTGCTCGACGCGGGCGTGCGCGACAGCGGCGTGTCGTTCTGCGCGACGGTGCGCTGCGCGGCGGGCTTTCGCTGCTGCGAGGCGCGGCAGGCGTGCATCCTCAACAGCGAGGTGTGCCCGGGCGACCCCGTGCTCGACGCGGGCGTGCCCACGTGCGCGTCGAACCGCGACTGCCTCACCGGCGAGTGCGTCTTCCCGTCGGCGTCGTGCGGCAGCCTCGGCACCTGCGTCGCGGCCATCGCGTGCCTGCTCCCCGAGACCTTCTGCGCGTGCAGCGGCGTCACCTACCAGGCGTGTCGGCCGGACCGCCCCACGCAGTCGACGGGCGCCTGCGGGGGCGTGCGCGACGCCGGCGCCGCGGTGGACGGCGGCGCGACCTGCACCGGCGACCGCGACTGCGG
>JBILLI010000874.1:0-3115 GCA_044376155.1 Polyangiales bacterium | reverse complement strand
CGCCCCTGGTGCCAGCAGAGGTAGAACCCGTGGTCGGAGAACCCGATGAACTTCTGCGGGATCTTGCAGCCGCCCGCGGGGCGGTAGCGCTTGTCTTTGCGGGCGTAGAGCGCGAAGTGGTCGAGCAGCAGGTCGCGCTGGTTGAACCAGGTGTGCGTCTCTTTGCACCCCTGCTCGATGCGCACGAGCTGAGCGTGGGCGTCGCGCTCCTGCTCCGCGGTCATCTGGAAGTGCGCGGTCTCGGGCACCACCTCGACGTGCGAGAAGCCGCAGTAGGCGTAGCGCTTGCCGCCGATGCCCTGGATGTGACGGAACAGGTCATACAACTGGTGCGCGTTGTCGCGCTGCATGACCGTGTTCGTGCCCCACTGGATCTTCGTCTCGGTGAGCCAGCGGATCGTGCGCTCGGTGCGCAGAAAGGTCCCCGGGCGCTGCCGGATGTGGTCGTGCACGTCGGGGAGGCCGTCGACGGAGATGGTGAGGCAGTCGAGCTTCGACAAGAAGTCCAGGCGCTCGCGCTTGATGAGGGTGCCGTTCGACACCATCTGCACCTTGATGCCCAGCGAGAACGCGTGCTCCAGGAGCTCGTAGATCGCGGGGTGCACGAAGGGTTCGCCGCCGCTGAAGCTCACCACGTCGAGGCCGATGGACGCGGCCTCGGAGAGCACCCCCTTGCAGACCTCCTTGTCCATGAAGAGGGCCTCGGAGGGGCGTCGGCACATCTGGCAGGTGAGGTTGCAGTACTCACTCAGCGCGATGTCCATGCGCACGTACGCGGTGAAGAGCACCTCCGCGCCGCACGCGGGGCACGGGACGGCCTCGAGCGCCTCGCGGCCCGAGAGGGTGTGCGAGACCGACGTGCGGCACGCGGGGCACGGGCGAACGCGGGCGCTCACGCGGTCACGGCGGTGTTGAAGGTCTCGACGTCGGAGCACGCCGCGAGGCAGCCCGGGCAGCGCTCGGTGAGCGCGAGCACCTGGAGCTGCTTGTGGTGCGTGCCGTGCCAGAGGTCGGGGAGCGCGTCGCGGTAGACGTTGCCGAGGCGGTCCTGGTCCTGGCGCATGAAGAAGCAGGGGTAGACGTCGCCGCGGTAGTCGACGAGCAGGAACTTCGACGGGAGGTAACAGCCGCCGGGGGGAATCGGGCGCTTGCCCTCGATGAGGTAGTCCGGGATCACCCCGAACATCGCCTCGGTGAAGAGCTTCACCCCGCGGGCCTTCGCGTAGTCCCGCAGGTGGTCCAGCGTCGCCACCAGCTGCTCGCGCTGCGGACGCAAGAGCGAGAAGCGGTGCAGGTCCTTGTCGGGCCCTGAGATCTCGGTCTGAAACGGCTGGTACGAGAGTTCCGACACCCCGAGCTCCGACGCGAGGTCCACCAAGGCTGTGAGATGCGGGAGGGTCTCGCGGAGAATCACCCCCGACATCCCCACGCGCACCCCGCGCTCCAGCGCGCGCCGCACGAGGCCCACGGACTTGTCGTAGACCCCCTCCCCCCGCAGGTCGTCTTGCACCTCGCGCGGGCCGTCAATCGACACGTGCAGCTGCACCGAGGGGCAGCCCTGGAGACGTTCCAGGTGCGCGTCGGTGATCATCGTGCCGTTGGTGACCACCTCCTGGGTGGTGTAGCCCAGCGCGTGGGCGTGCTCGACGATGTCGAGAAAGTCCTTGCGCATGAACGACTCCGCGCCGCACGGCACGAAGGTGCGCGCGCCCAGGGCGTAGCCGTCTTCGAGGAGCTTCTTCGCGAGGTCCAGGGGCACCCCGTGCTCGCGGATCTCCCACACGCTGCACATCTTGCACTGCAGGTTGCAGTACACCGTGAGCTCCACGGCGAGCTGGTCCAGCGGTCGGGTGAGGGTGCGCGAGGGTGCGACGGGGAGAAAGCGTTGGGCGCTCATGGGGCGTCGTCTCTACTCTCCCGCGCGGGCGTCGGTCTCGACGCGCGGCGGGTGCTTCGGTTCATGGTGTCTGCGCTGCGCCCGCTCCGCGCGGCAGTGCGCGAGCACGGCCTCGACGTCGTTCGCGTACCCGTTCTTCACCCACGCCCCGCGGGCCTCGTCGCGCACGAACCACCGCATGTCCTGACGGATCAAGCGCGCGAGGGCCTCGTCGTGGGGGTACTTGTCCATGAAGGCCACGGAGTTCTTCACGTAGCTGTCGTAGGTCGGCGCGAGCTGCCGCACCTCGCAGCGAAAGGGGTCGCGCGGCTGCGGGTCTTCGATGTGCAGCGCCCGCGCCCGCGGCGCCGAGACCACCTCCCAGCCCTCGTGAACGAGCCGGTAGCCGTACTCGATGTCTTCCATCCCCCAGCCCGTGAAGCCCTCGTCGAAGCGGGGCAGCGAGGGGTGCAGGGTCACGGAGAAATTGCACGAGTACACGAAGAACCACGGGGTCTCGTGGGCGGTGACCCCCGCGCCGTCGTCGCCCAGCACCTCGACGCGGTCGTCGGGCTCCGAGTCGAGCACCTGCGCGTAGCTCGGGGGGTCGTGGTCCTCGCGAAAGGAGCGGTGGCGATAGCCGATGGCGACGCGGGGACGGGTCGCGCCCTGGTGCGCGCGGAGGTGCTGCGCGACGAAGTCGTCGGCCACGAGCAGGTCGTCGTCGAGAAAGATCACCACGTCGCCGACGGCCTGCGCGATGCCGAGGTTCCTCGCCTGCCCGGCGCGAAAGCCCAGGTTCTCCTGCCAGCACCAGATCAGCGGGAGCTCGCGCGCCCAGCGCTCGGCCACCGCGCGGGTGTCGTCGCCGGAGCCGTCGTCGCACACCACCACGCGGGCCAGCGCGTCGCCCGACTGCCGCGCGAGGCAGCGCAGCAGCTCGCCCAGCCGCCGCGCGCGGTTGAACGTAGGGATCACCACCGTCGCCTTCACCACGCGCCTCCGCGATTCATCGAGCCGCCGTTTGTATCACAGCCCCCTTCCCCGGCCCTTCCCCCGCTTCGGGGGAAGGGTGGAGAACCGCTGTCCAAGGAATGGTCCAATCGTCTCAAAACCTCTGGGGTGCAATGCGTTTCGCCTCACACCGCCCGTTCGTTGTGCGCGTGGACCATGTCTCCGCCAGAGGTTCTCCACCCTTCCCCCGAGGCGGGGGAAGGGCCGGGGAAGGGGGGCAACGCG
>JBILLI010000245.1:0-9881 GCA_044376155.1 Polyangiales bacterium | reverse complement strand
TCCCGCAGCGACCTGGCGCGGCGTGGGGAGACCTGCGCGTCGTGTCATATGCCCTTGCGCCGCAACGCGTTGGGCGCAGTGTACCGCAGCCATGACTTCTCGGTGATGCGCGACCCCGGGCGGCTGCGCGCGGCGTTGCGGGTGCGGGTCACGGCCCGCGCGTCGCGCGCGGAGACCGCCGTGTCGCTGCGCCTCGAAGGCGGTGTCATCGGCCACGCGTTCCCCACGGGTGACCTGTTTCGCGAGGGCGAGGTGCGCGCGTGGGTCGAGGGCGCGCCGGCCACGCTGCGCACCCAGACCCTCTCGCGGCGCTACGGCGCCACGGTCCACGGTCGTCGCACCGAGGTCGCCGACACCCGCGTGCCCGCGCCAGGAGGCGGACCGGCGCGAGAGGTCACCCTGCGCCTCCCCGCGCTCCCCGCGGGCACCGAGGTCCGCTGGGCGGTGGACCACCTGCGGATGTCCCCCGTGCTCGCGACGCGACTCGGGGTCGGTGACGCGCAGAACCGCACGCCAGTGATCCGCGGGGTGGTCTATGTGCCCGGCGCGCCCAGCGGAGACGCGCGCACGACCGCGCCGCCCTGATCCCGACGACGACCGCCGGGGTACTCGGTCCAGGCGATCCACGCCTGCGCGCCGCCCGCGGCGAGCTCGGGATCGCGGGCGTTCGTGCCGGGGGCCGAGACCGTCACCGCGTGCGCCGCGGCCTCGGGGAGCGCCCCCCACGTCGCCCCCACGCGCACGGTCGCGACGCGGTCGTCGCCCTCCATCCACGCGAGCATCCATCGGCCGCCGACGTCGACGAGGCTCGGGGCGAAGGCCGACGTCGGACCCGTCGCAATCACCTGCGGCGCAAGGGGTTGTGTTGCATGGGCGAGGTCCATCGTGGCGGTGCGGAGGGTGTAGGGCGAGCGACGGGTGTCGCGCTGCGCCCACACGGCCACGACGTGGTCACCTCGCACCGCGAGCGTCGGCGCGCCCACGTCGCCCGCGATCCAGGGCGCGGTCGGGGGCGGCGGCATCACCGCGCCTTCGACGCGACGCAGCCAGAGCCCCTGCGAGGTGCGCCACACGGCCACGGTGGTGGAGCCACGCAGCGCGAGGGCGACGTCGGTGGGTCGGTACGCCCGCACGCTGCCGCAGCGATCGGGCGCGCCGCCCTCATCCGAGGGGACGAGCGTCGCCGTGCTCTCCCCGTTCTCGTCTTGACCACCAAGCTGCGCCGGGTCGCACATCACGTCCATCAGGGGCGTGACGCGAATCCCCGGCCCCGCGGGCACGATGAGCTCCACCGAGAAGCCGTCGCGAGAATGGTAGGACATCCCCGTGGTGGTCCGGTCGGTGCCCTCGCACTCGCGCTCGAAGCACGCGAGCCGCTCCGTCACCGCCGCCGCGGCCCAGCGCGCCCCGTCGTCGGTCGCGACGAGCTCGTAGACCTCGATCTGCAGGACCCCCGAGCGCGCGGCGCCGAGGCCGAAGCGGTTGGCGGCGGCGAAGTC
Source organism: Polyangiales bacterium (assembly GCA_044376155.1). Lineage (GTDB taxonomy): Bacteria > Myxococcota_A > Polyangia > Polyangiales > JAWKRB01. The sequence goes on along the minus strand of JBILLI010000245.1, from coordinate 8,382 downwards.
CTGGGCGTCGATGCCGGTGCGACGTCCGCCGAACATGACCTCGCCGAAGGTCCCGCCGGTGCGCACCGACGCGGCCGTGATGTCCACGTCGCGCACGCCCCAGGCGAGCGTCGTGGGCGAGAGCGCACCGTCGGCCGCCACGGTGACCGCCACGGTCTGCCGACGCCCGGTTTGAACCTCGGCCACGATGCGCGCGCGGGCGCCATCGGAGGCGATGCGCAGGCGGTCCACCCGGCCGCGCAGCGGGGTCACGGCGATGCCGCCCGGGACGGTGAGCGAGGGCGGGCCCTCTCGGCGCGGCGGGGGAACGTCGGCGATGGCGCGGGCCGCGACGGCCGCGTCGACCCGCGGCTCGGGCGCGACGCGCGGCGAGTCGGGGGCGCGGCGACCACACGCGGAGAGGCAGAGCACGAGGATCGCGGCGCGACGGAGCATCGCGGAGCGTCTACTGCGGGGACGAAGGCGGTGCGTCGCGCAGGGCCTTCTCGGCGCGGGCCACGCGCTGGTCGAGGAGGGTGAGCTGCGCAGGGCTGGTCACCCGCTCGACCACGCGCCCCGCGACGAACATCCCCGCGACCCCGGCGAGGTACCCGAGCTGGTAGGGCAGGCCGAAGGCGAGGTGCGCGCCGTAGCCGATCCCGTAGCCTGCGCCGAACGAGCCCGCGGCCATGGGGATCAGCGCGCCGGCGCGGTGGTTCTCCCACCACGACACGCGGACGAGCACGGCGTCGCGCTCTTGCTTCAGCGCGTCGACGCGGCGCTGCAGTTCGTCTCGGGTCACGGGCGCGAAGGTATCACCGCGCGGCGCGGATGCACCGTCGGCTCGTCGCCCCAAAGTCATCGGCGAGGGCCCCGGCCGGCCAGGCGAGCACGAAGGCGAAGCACATCTCGTCCTCGGTGCGCTCGCCGAAGTACGCCGTCGCGCTGCCGGGGTTCTGGTAGCGGCAGGTGGTGCGCAGTCGGTCGCCCGGCATGACCACCACGTCGAGGGGCGTGGTCACCTGGTTGTCGAAACTATACGTGGGCACGTCGAGCATCATCTCGGCCCGGCTGCCGTCGCCGCCGCGGAGGATCTCCGTGCGCTGCGAGAGCCCGAGGCGGTGCATGTGCGCCGTGGCGCCGAGGATGTGCACGGGCTCCGTCGCCCGCGGCGCGCACTCCCCGCGCACCTCGGTGGAGGTCGAGCGCGGCGGGATGGCGATGTCGAGGCTGCCCAGGGTGTGCACCGCGGCGACATGGGGGCGCGGCGTGTTGGTGGTGCAGAGCCGGATGCCCGAGGCGTCGTCGGCGGCCTCGGGCGTGGTGCTCCAGTAGTGCACCTGGAGGATGAACCACCCCGACGGACCGGGGAGTTCCATCCCGACGTCGGCGGGCATCACGGAGCCCTGGTTGCCGGGCGCCCACCCCGAGAGGAAGCGCGCGTCCTGCGGCATGTTGCCGTCGCAGTCGAAGACCGCGCCGTCCTGCTGCGGGCGGTCGGTGGCGAAGAGGATCACGTGGTGGAGCACCCGGGTGCTGTCCACCGCGGCGGCGAAGCCGGTCGCCTGCGTGGTGCCGTTGAAGGGTGAGCGGAACGCGAAGCACTTGTTGAGGTTCCCCGCGGCGCCCTGCACCCGAAACGGGCCGGTGGACCCCGGGGCGTGCGCGACGAAGCGGTGGGTCTCCGTGCAGCTCAGCGTGGGCGAGCTCGTCGTGGGGGCGGCGTTCACCGTCCCGCACGACGCGCCTTCGCACCCGGGCGCTCCCTGACCCACCCAGCGGTCGATCACCGCGAGGTCGCTGGCGTTCAAGCGCGTCGGCGGCATCGGCCGGGTCGGGTCGTGCACCCGCTGCCCCACGAGCTGCCAGACCCGCCGCGAGGCGTCGCTGCTCGCGCTGCGCTGGGTGTCGGCCCACGTCGTAAGGGGCATCGGCGCGCCGAACCGCGGCGGTGTGCTGTGGCACGAGGCGCACTGCGCTTGAAAGACCCGGGCGACGTCCGCGGGGAGCTGCGTGCCCGCGGTGGGGTTCTCGGTACCGCAACCAAGAACGGTGAGCATCGCGGGGAGGAGTCGGAGGTGGCTTCGCATGCGAGGCTCCGTGGGGTCAGGGCGCGCGTTGGAGTTGAAAGATCAGGGTCAGCCGGCCGGCCATCCCCACGAGCTCGATGAAGAGGCGCCCCCGCCCGGGCGCGTCGCGAGAGAACCGGAACGCGCCGAGGGAGCCCTGCGCCGCCGCGGAGGTCTGACAGGTGGGCGTCAGCACCAGCTCGGTGCCCCGGATCTCATACCGCCCGCGCCCGCCGAGGGCGACGCCCCGGGTGAGCCCTCCGACCATCGCCTCGACGCGGAACCCGAGGTCGGTGTTGAGCTGGTACTCCCCACCCTGCAGCACGAACCAGCCCGAGCCGCGGACCCACGAGGTCTCGGCGTTCACCTGCCCCTGCGCGGCGGCGGGCAGCCACAGCGTCGCGTCGTCGATGAGCCAACGACCCTCGGGGTCGCCCCCCGCGGGCGTCGGCAGGACCCCCGCGTCGCCGCCCTCGATGCGCACCGTGCCGTTGACCATCGGCAGCGTCGCCGCGGGCGCGGTGAGCATACACGCGGCAGCGTCGCCGACCGCCGCATCGGTCACCGCCGCGTCGAGGCGGCCGACGTCGGCGCCGGCATCGGAGGCAGCCGAGCCGCCGCACCCGGCGAGGGAGGCGAGGAGCGCGAGGCGCTGGAGAGGTCCCATGTCTTTGGTAGTTCAACCAAGAAGCGTTCGCGCTGTCAACCCGGCGTCCGGTTCCGCGGTCGAGGGCGGCGCCGCCGCGCGTCTGCTACGTTCGCGCGGCCATGGCGCGAGACCCCGAAGGCGTGCGCGAACGGATCCTCGACGCGGGCGTGCGCCTGCTGCGCGAAGCGGGCATTCGCGCCCTCAGCGGGTCGCAGGTGGCGCGGCACGCCGGGCTCTCGCAGAGCCACCTGACCTACTATTTCCCCCGTCGCACCGACCTCCTGGTGGCCATCGGGCGGCACTCGCTGGGCGGCGCCCTGGAGCAGCTGCGCGGGTTCTTCGGCGCCTCGGAGATGCCCCTGCGCGACCAGACGGTGCGCGACCGCGTGCTCCTGCTGCTCCGGCCGCTGCTTGAGGACCGCGCGCGCACGAGGATGATGCTCGGGCTGCTGGTGGAGTCGGAGGACGACCGCGATCTGCGCACGGTGCTCCGGGAGAACAGCGGGTTTCTGCGCGGCGCGGTGGCCCTGGCGCTGAGCCGACCGACCGACCACCCTGACGTCGACATCGTGCTCGCGACGCTCTGGGGCCTCGGGATTCAGCAGCTCGTGTTCGACGACGACGACGCCGCCCGCGACCGCACCGAGCGGATCCTGCGGCGGCTCGGGGATTGGATCGACGCCGCGCCGGCCGTTGCCCCGCAGGGGTCGCGGCGACGCTGAGCCACCGCGTGGCGGATCAGGTCTCGGTGCGAACCCGCAGCTCCACCCCGGGGCGCGCGTCGGTGCCCTTCGCGGAGACCACCACCTCGTAGCGGCCGGCCGCGGTGCCGCACACCGAGAGCGCCTCGATGGCCCCGCGCGTGAGGTCCTGCCGCATGCGCATCGTGCGCGGGCCGCGGACCTCCACCGCGAGGTCCTGCACCGAGCCGTCGCCCATGGCCACGAGCCGGGTGCATCCCGCGGGGAGGTTCACGTGGTAGCGATGCTCGCTCTCGCGCCGCACCACGACCTCGGCCTTCGCCGTGACGCTCTCGACGGTGAGCACGCGCTCGGTCACCACGAGCCGACGGGGCGTGCGCACCCGGTGACGGGTGATGGCCTCGCGCACCGAGGCCGGCTGGGGGTCCGCCGCGCCGACATGCGCGCTCGCCGACACCGCGAGGATCAGAGCGCCGACGGTCATGAGCTTAGTAGACTTCATCGCGAACCTCCGAGATCGAGCTTGGATCGCCTCTCGACCCGCTTCAACGGCAGCGCTCTCGGAGCCTTGAGCATTTGTTGGTGCGCGGATGTGCCGCGTGCGGCGCCCCTGCTGCGGAGATGCGCGCGGATGTAGTCAGCGACCCGACGCGGCACCGGTCGTCTCTGTCCGAAGCGACGCCGCGGCGATCAGCAGCGACGCCGCGCAGAGCCCCAGGAAGGGCCCGGCGTAGATCGCCGCGAACATCGGCAGCGGGCGCACCCCGCGGTGCAGCAGGGTCATCGTCGCCGCCGCGCCCACCACGCTCACCCCCGCGAGCGCCCGCGCCCACCCGCTTCGTCGCGACGCCAGCGCCGCCGCCAGCGCGCACAGCGCCGCCACGACCTCCACCGCGGCGACGCCGCGCGCCGCGCCCACGGGCATCCATCCCCCGCGCGCGGCGAGCAGCGCGTCGAGGCCCGCGAGGCGCAGCGAGGCGAGCGCCGCGAAGGCCCACGCCGGGGCCGTCGCGAAGACCGCGCGCACCCGGGGCACGGCCAGCGCCAGCGCCGCGATGCCCAGCAGCGCGAGGCCGTCGAACGCCGTCGAGGCCCGCGACTCCGCGCGCAGCACCGCGGCGACGATGGCCGCGACGCTCGTGAGCAGCAGCGCCGCGGCCAGCGGCGTGCGACGGGGGTGCCCCGCGGCGAGGGCCACGGCGGCGAGCAGGAGCGCGACGGTGGCCGAGAGGCCGAGGTGCGCGGCGGTGAGCAGTCGGGCGGTTTCGTTCACGGGCTTCGCCCGGGGGTGGAACCACAGCCCCGCCCGCGAGGCAATGGCCCGCGGCCCGCGGGGCGCCGTGGTAGCGTCGCGCGCCATGCAGGAGAGCACCTTCACCCTGCCGTCCGACGACGGCGTCGCGCTGCACGTGTACCGCTGGTCCCCCGACGAGGGCGTGGCGCCACGGGCGGTGCTGCAGGTGTCGCACGGGCTCGCCGAGCACGCCGGGCGCTACAAGCGCTTCGCCGAGGCCGCCACCGCGCGCGGGATCGTGGTCTACGCCGACGACCACCGCGGCCACGGCCGCACCGCGCGCGGCGACGCCGAGCTCGGGGTGTTCTCGACCGAGCGCGGGTGGAGAAAGTTGATCGACGACCTCGGCCGCGTCACCGAGCGCGCCCTCGCCGAGCACCCCGGTCTGCCCGTGGTGTTCCTCGGGCACAGCATGGGGTCGTTCACCGCGCAGCAGGTGGCCTTCGAGCGCGGCGGAGACTTCGCGGGGGTGATCCTGTCGGCGACGATCTCGGGGCGGAGCAATCCCCTGGCGCCCATCGGCCGCGTGGTGGCGCGGCTGGAGCGCTGGCGCATCGGCGCGAACACCCCCTCGACGCTGCTCGACACGATGAGCTTCGGGAACTTCAACCGCGCGTTCAAGCCCGCGCGCACGGCCTTCGACTGGCTCTCGCGAGACGCCGCCGAGGTCGACGCCTACGTCGCGGATCCCCGCTGCGGGTTCAAGCTCAGCGCCCAGGGATGGATCGACCTCCTCGACGCCCTCAAGGACCTCGCCGACCCTGCGCACCAGGCCCGCGTGCCGAAGGAGCTCCCGCTGCTGCTCATCGCCGGCGAGGCCGACCCCGTGGTGGGCGGGCTGAAGTTCTTCGAGCGCCTCGTGGCCGAGTACAACGCCGCGGGCCTGCGGCGAATGACCTGGAAGGTCTACCCCGGCGCGCGCCACGAGCTGCTCAACGAGACCAACCGCGACGAGGTCACGCGCGACGTCCTCGACTGGATCGACAAGGTCGCCCTCGGCGACCCATGAGCGACCCGCGGCGCTTCAGCGACGACGAGGTCGAGGCGGTGTTGCGCCACGCCCTCGCGGCGCAGCGCGAGCGCGGCGGGCTCTCGCGCGAGGAGCTCGTGGAGGCCGCGCGGGGGGTGGGCCTCGACGCCGCCGCCGTCGACGACGCCATCGCCGCCCTCGACCACGGCGCCGACGACGCCTCCCTGCTGCGCGGGTGGAGGGCGCGACGGCGGCGCGCGCTGGTGAACCACGCGATCGCGTTCACCCTCGGCAACGCGCTGCTCTACGCCCTCGACCGCGCCACGCCGCCCGATGACCCGTGGTTCCATTTCCCGCTGCTGCTCTGGGGCATCGCGCTCGCGCTCGACGCGCTGGGCTACCTCCGCGGGCCCTCTCCCGACGCCCTCGACGCGCTCCGCGCCGACGCCCGCACGGGCCTGCGCTGCGTCAACGAAGCCCCCCGCGCGGAAACACCCGCCGAGGCCGACGCCCGCGCGATCCCGACGGCGCATCGGTCCGCGGTGATTGACCGCGAGCCGACGCCGCGTAGATGATCCGCGCCCCGTGGGCGACGTAACGCCCGGGGAGAGGAAGCAGATCTCATGAGCAGCGTGCTGAAGAAGGGTTCCCGCGGCGACGACGTGAAGGCCCTGCAGGAGAGCCTCAACCGCTTCGGGTACGAGCTGGACGCCGACGGCATCTTCGGCGACGGCACCGACACCGCCGTGCGTCACCTCCAGAAGTCATTTGGCTACACCGTCGACGGCACGGTGGGTGACGGCACCTACGCGCTGATCAAGCAGCAGCTCGGCTACAACTGGAACAAGAACAACGTGGGCTGACGCCTCGCGTCGCTCCCTCGCGCGCACCGCGGGGGAGCGGCGCGGATCACTTCTCCATGCGCTGACGGTACGCCGGGTCCTCGTAGCCGAGGTCCCGCGCGGTCTTCTCCGGGTCCAGCGGTGCCGCCTCGGTCGGAGTCTTGAAGCGCCCCTGGCGCAGGCGGTCGAACTTCTCGAGGTTCTTCAGAACCCAGTAGTCCACGGGCTTGATGTCGGGCTTGGTGCTCTCGGCCATGTTCTCGTGGGGGAGACTGTCGCCCCGACCCGCAGCGCGTCAAGTGCGCGCGGTGCTATGTAGCCGCCCATGAAGACCTGGACCCTCGAGATCGACGGGATGTCCTGCGGCGGATGCGTCGCGGGCGTGCGCAAGGCCCTGGGGCGCGTGTCGGGCGCCGAGGTGCTGGAGGCCGACGTGGGCCGCGCCACGGTGCGCGCCGCCGACGACGCCTCCCCCGCGATCCGGGGCGCCATCGAGGCCGCGGGCTTCGAGCTCCGCGCGCTGCACGAGCGGGCGTGAACCGCCTCGCCGACGCGCGCTCGCCCTACCTCCTGCAGCACGCGCACAACCCCGTGGACTGGTGGCCCTGGTGCGACGAGGCCTTCGCGCGCGCCGAGGCCGAGGGCAAACCCGTGTTCCTCTCGGTGGGCTACAGCGCGTGCCACTGGTGCCACGTGATGGAGCGCGAGAGCTTCGACGACCCCGCGGTCGCCCAGGCGCTCGCGCAGGACTTCATCGCCATCAAGCTCGACCGCGAGGAGCGCCCCGACCTCGACCACACCTACCAGCGCGCGTACCAACTCCTCACGCAGCGCGCGGGCGGCTGGCCGCTGTCGATGTTCCTCACCCCCGCGCGCGAGCCCTTCTTCGGCGGGACCTATTTTCCCGACCGCCCCCGCCACGGGATGCCCTCGTTCCGCGAGGTGCTCACCCGCGTCGCCGCGGTCTGGCGCAGCCAACGCACCGAGGTCCTCGACCGGGCCCGCGCGCTCACCGACGCGCTCCGTGAACCCCTCGACCCTCAGGGCGACCCCGGCGACCCCGATCTCGCGTGGCTCGCCGAGGCCGCGCGCGAGGCCCTGCGGCGCCACGACCCCGAGCACGGCGGCTTCGGGAGCGCGCCGAAGTTCCCCAACGCCACCGCGCAAGAGCTCCTGCTGCTTGCCGCGGTGACCTCCCCCGCGCTCCGCGCCGAGGCCGTGGGCGCAGTCGCGCGCACCCTCGACGCGATGTCCCGCGGCGGCATTCGCGACCACCTCGGCGGGGGCTACGCGCGCTACAGCACCGACCGCGTGTGGCGCGTGCCGCACTTCGAGAAGATGCTCTACGACAACGCCCTGCTGCTGCGGCTCTTCGTGAGCGCGGGGCGCGCGCTGGCGGTCTCCCCCTCCCCCGTGCTCTCGCCCGCGCGGTGCGCCGCCGAGGTCGACGCCATCGGGCAGTGGGTGGCGCGCGAGATGACCTCTCCCGAGGGCGCGTTCTTCTGCGCGCAGGACGCCGACAGCGACGGCGAGGAGGGGCGCTTCTTCGTGTGGTCCCCCGCGGAGCTCGACGCCCTGCTCTCCCCCGACGACGCCCGCCTCGCCGCGGCGTACTTCGACGTCACCCCCGAGGGCAGCTTCGACCGCGGCCGCTCGGTGCTCTGCACCCCTCGCGCCATCGACGACATCGCCGCCGCGCAGGGGATCTCCCCCGACGACGCCCGCGACGCCCTCGCCCGGGTCACCGCGGCACTCTTCGCAGCTCGCTCCGCGCGGGTGCGCCCCGCCACCGACGACAAGTGCCTCGCGTGCTGGAACGGCCTCCTCGCGGGCGCGCTCGCCGACGCGGGCGCGACGCTGCATCGCCCCGACCTCGTC
>JBILLI010000873.1:0-3117 GCA_044376155.1 Polyangiales bacterium | reverse complement strand
GGCCTCGGTCTCGGCGGGGTAGACGTGAAAGAGCCGCACGGGCCCGGGCGCGTCGAGGCTGCGTCGTACGTACTCCTGCAATCGCGCGTCGGGCACTTCCACAAAGCGCGAGGCCGAGAGCCCCGGCTTGAGGGGATTGCCCCAGTGGTCGAGGCCCGCGACGAGCACCGCGGCGTCGGGCAGATCCAGCATCGCGCCCGGACCCGCGCCGAGCATCGCGCTCGACATGCGCATCTTGCCCCGGGGCTTCTCGGTGCGCTTCGTCTTCGGCGCGGCCATCAGGTCGTCTCCTTCGCGTCGCCCTCGGCGACCTCGGTCCCGCTGGACGAGCGGTCCCACCCCAGCGGCTGCACCCACACGTTGGCCATGGCCTCCACGTCGCGCAGCGAGCGCCGCGCGCGAAAGCGGTCGAAGGGCTCCTCGACGGGCTCCAACGGATCACGCAGCAGCGACTTCACCTTCCCCCCGTCGGGCTCGCGCCCGTACTGGAGTTCGCTCTGCCCGAGGTGGCTCTTCACCACGCGCACCCAGACATCGATGAGGTCCCGCGCCCTCGCCCCCGCGCGCGGCGCCACGGTCTCGGCGACGTGATCGCGCTCGCGATGGTCGAGCACCGTCGCGACGAGGTCGGCGATGCCCGGCTCGGACAGGATCTTCGACACGGCCTTCGCGGGCGTGAGCGACTCCCGCGCGTGGCGCGCGAGGGCCACCGTGACCCCCGCGAGTCCGCGGTCGAGCGCGCGCGGCGAGAAGGGCGTGACCGAGGTCGCCTCCACCGCGCGGTAGAAGGCTTCGTGAAAGACCCCGAATCGTTCGTAGTGCGAACGATCTCGCGGGCGATGGATGTTCAGCAGGGTCACCACGAGCCCCGGGCGGTCCTTGTCGCGCCCCACGCGACTCGTGGTCTGGATGTACTCCGCGGTGGCCTTGGGCTGCCCGCAGACCACCATGAGCCCGAGGCGGGTGATGTCGAGCCCCACGGAGATCATGTTCGTCGCGAGGGCGACATCCACCGGGAGAAGGTCGCCGTCCTTCGGCTTGAACCAGTGGGGGAGGGCGAGCGCGGCCGTGCTCTGCGCGACGCGGGCGGTGCTCTCGCGCGAAGTGAGCTCCTCGACCTCATAGCGCAGCGTGCGGCTCGCGAAGTCCCCCGACGGGCCATCGAGGCGCTTGCGCTCGCCGTAGCCCCGCACGCGGGAGATCACCTCGTCCTCCACGATGCGCCGCGCGTTGCCGAGCTCTTTGAGGGAGTTGAAGTACCCCAGCAGGGTCATGTACGGGTCCGCGGGGTTGCCCTCGACGGCGCCGCCGAGCGCGTCCCAGTGCTTCTTCGCGGCGCCCAGCAGCGAGAGGTACACGCGCAGCATGACTACCTTGTGCGAGCGCCCCTGTCCGGCGACGCCGACGTACCGACGCGCGGATCCTTCGTCGGCCACGGTGCGGGCGAAGAAGAGGTCCCGCCGGTCGGGCATGGGCGGCGGAAAGATCGTCGTGCCCTCGCGGCAGAAGAGCGCGCGGGTCTGCGCCTCGGCCCTGCGCACCGTCGCGGTCGACGCGATCACCTTGGGGCGCACGCCGTCACGCTCCATCAGCGCGTCGAACGCGGCCTCGTAGAGCCCCACCATCGTCCCCAACGGACCCGAGATCAGGTGCAGCTCGTCTTGAATCACCAGGTCCGGCGGGGGCACCGAGACCTTCTCCCCGTGGACCTTCTTCTCGCTCGCGGTGAGATACCCCTCGGGTGTGGCGTGGGTGATCTTGCCGAGAATCGCCCCGCTCTCTCCCACCCACGGGAGGTTCGCGAACTTGTCCACCGTGGCGATGAGAAAACCCGGCGCGCGCCGGTAGACCTCCTCGTCGGTGAGGCACATCGGGAGCGTCCCCGGGCCGAGCTTCTTCGCGCCGCCCTCGCGCGAGAAGGGGCACGGACCCTTGCCCGCCCGCATCGCCCCCGACCGCACGCACTGCACCCGAAGACGCGCGGTGGGCTTGCCCTCGTCGGTCACGGTGTAGGGCTCACCGCGGTCCCGCACGAGGGTCGCGAGGCACCACGGGCATCGCTCCACGGGCACGGGGCGCTCGCCGGCGCCCTTCGCGGTGATGTACTGCCGCACGCGCCCGATGGCGCTCTCGGGCGAGGGGTTCTTGGGATCACCAATGTGGTTGGGCGTCGCCGCGCTGCCGACCCAGAGCCCGATCTCGAAGGGCCACGTGCCCCACTGCGCGGGGTCGGCGCGGCGCTCCAGCTCCATCGCGCAGAGCAGGGTGGTGGCGCGCTCCAACTGGTCGAGGGTGAGCAGCCGCAGGGTGTAGCGCATGAGCACGCTGATCCCGCCGCCGCTCATCCCGGGGTTGCGCCGTCGTCGCAGGAGCATGGTGAAGGCCGCGAGCCCGAGGTAGGCCTCGGTCTTGCCGCCGCCCGTGGGGAAGTAGAGCAGGTCCACGCGGCGCCGGTCGGCGTGCGTGGGCTCGACGACGCCGCGCAGGTTCAGCAGGATGAACGCGAGCTGAAAGGGCCTCCACGTCGGGACCTTCGCGCCCTCGACGCCCTCGTCCCCGTAGGTCACGTCGCGCTGTCGCATCGCCGCAGCCACGACCTTGTTCATCGTGGTGAAGCACGCGAAGGCCACGGGGTCGGCGAGGGCGTCGATGCCGTCTTCGACGCGCCGCGCGGCCACGCGGGCCTCGTGCACGAGGGTGGCGGCGACCTCTGCGCGCTCGGGGGAGAGCCCCTCGGTCGAGGCCTGTGCGTGGAGAAAGCTCCGCCACGCATTGACCAACGGACGCAGCGACGCCTGCAACGCGCCGCTGTCGGTGGCGCGCGCGAGCACGTCGAGGCGCAGGGCGCCGGGGTCGACGCCGAGGTCACTCGCGCTCGCGGCGTCAACCCGGTTCACCGAGGCGCTGGGCACCCACGCCGTCTCGACGCGCGTGCACCGCCCATCGACGAGGTGCGCGACGGCGGATGCCCCGTGGCCCACTGCGAACTCGTGAACGTCGCGAAACTGCAGGTCCGCGATGCGCTCGTCGGGGTCACGGCTGCGGTGCCCGTGAAGGTCGGGGCGTGGGATGAATCCCTCGGCGCACGCCACGCGGAGCTGCACCTGAAACGCGAAG
>JBILLI010000872.1:0-3121 GCA_044376155.1 Polyangiales bacterium | reverse complement strand
CACGCCGCTGCGCGCCGCGAGGTCGTCGAGCGAGAGCTCCCGCGCCTTGCGCTGCACCCGGAGGTTCTCCGCCACCCGGCGGTTCATCTCCGCCGCGCCAATCTCGTCCCCCTCGGTCGCGGATGCCGTCGCCCGCCGCGCCGCTCCTGACTGCTTTGACATTCTGGCAGACTTTACCATAGTAGCGGCACCTTCACCAAAGAGGACTCGTTCAGCCCGCGGGAAAGCGTACACCCGCGGCGGCCTCCCGGTGATCCTCATGAGCGCGACGATGCTGATGCCCTCCCCCTCGCAGTCTGGCTGCACCCTCTGGCTCACCGGCCTGCCTGCCGCGGGCAAGACCGTGCTGGCGCGGTCCGTCGCCGCGCGGCTGCGGGCGATGGGGCGACGGGTGGAGCTGCTCGACGGCAGCGAACTGCGCGCCCTCGACGCCCGCGCGGGCCGCCCCCGGGGCTTCACCCGGGCCGACCGCGACGAGCACGTGCGGCACATGGGATGGGTCGCGCGGGCGCTCTCGCGCAACGGGGTCTTCGTGGTGGCCGCGGCGGTGTCGCCCTACCGCGACGCCCGGGGCTGGTGCCGGGCCCACGCCGGGCGCTTCGTGGAGGTGCACGTCGACACGCCCCTGCACCTCTGCGCCGCGCGCGACCGCACGGGGCTCTACCGCCGCGCCTTCGCCGGCGAGATCGCACACTTCACCGGGGTGAACGACCCCTACGAGAGCCCCGAGCGCCCCGAGCTCCGGGTGACCCCTGACCTGACCGACGACGCCCGGGTGGAGGCCGTGATCGCCGCGCTCCACGCCGCCGCGGCCCTGCCGAGCTGATGGAGACACCGCGTCCATGACCGCCACCGTAACGAACGCCTTTCTCCCGCGCTTCAGCGACCCCGGAGACATCGACGAGTTCGTGCTCACCCTGGAGCGCTTCGAGCGGGGCGAGCTCTCCGCCGAGGACTTTCGCCGCTACCGCCTCACCCGCGGGGTCTACGGCCAGCGGCAGGAGGGCGAGCAGATGGTGCGGGTGAAGCTCCCCGGCGGCGTGCTCGCGCCGCGCTCGCTGGAGGCCCTCGCGGTGATCGCCGAGCGCTTCGGCCATGGCCACGGGAACATCACCACCCGGCAGAACCTGCAGTTTCATTTCGTGAAGCTCCGCGACGCCGAAGAGGTCATGCGGATCTGCGACGAGGCGGGCATCACCACCCGCGAGGCCTGCGGCAACACCGTGCGCACCGTCACGGGCTCGCCCTGGTCGGGGATTCGCACCGGCGGCACCTTCGACACGACCCCCCACGTCGAGGCCATCACCCGCTTCTTTCTGCGCAGCCCGTGGGCCAACAGCCTGCCGCGCAAGTTCAAGATCGCCGTGGCCGCCTCGGCGCAGGACGACGTCTTCACGGCCATCAACGACATCGGGCTGGTGCCGCGGGTGGTCGACGGCCGCCGGGGCTTTCGGATGTACGCCGCGGGTGGCCTCTCGACCTCGCCGCAGGCCGCGGTGGTGTTCTGGGAGTTCCTGCCCGAAGAGGACCTGCTCGACGCCTGCGAGGCCGTGGTGCGGGTCTTCGACGCCCGGGGCAACCGCGAGAACAAGCACCGCGCGCGCTTGAAGTACGTGCTGCGCAAGCTCGGCGAAGAGGGCTTTCTCGCCGCGCTGCGAAGCTCGTACGACGAGGTGAAATCACGCGGTGGCACCCCCCTCGACACCATGCCCGTAACGGCTCCGCCCGCGCCGCCGCCCCCGTCGCGCGACGCCCCCGACCGCGACCTCGCCACGCGCCGCTCCCCCGCGTACCTCGCGTGGCGCGCGTCGAACACCTTCTCGCAAGACCAGCAGGGCTACGCCGCGGTGCTCATTCGCCGCGCCTTCGGCCGCGTCACGGCAGAAGAACTCCGGGCCCTCGCGCGCCTCTGCGTGGCCCACGCCGACGCCTCCGTGCGCACCACCGTGGACCAGAACCTCCTGCTGCGCTTCGTGCCCCACCACGAGCTCCCGGCCCTCTTCGAGGGGCTCACCGACGCGGGCCTCGCGCAGCCCGGCGCGGGCACCGTGGCCGACGTCACCACCTGCCCCGGCGCCGAGAGCTGCAACCTCGCGGTCACCGCCTCGCGGCAGGTGGGCGCGGCCATCGCCGAGCGCATCGAGGGCGACCCCAGCCTCGCCACCGCGCTGGAGCTCGCGCGCACCGCCACCATCAAGGTCTCGGGCTGCCCCAACTCCTGCGGGCAGCACCACGTCGCCGACCTGGGCTTTCACGGCGCCGCCCGCCGCGCGGGCGACCGCACCGCGCCGGTGTACCAGCTCCACCTCGGCGGCGGCGTGGACCACCGCGGCGCGCGCTTCGGCCGTCAGGTCATCAAGGTCCCGGCGCGGCGCGTGCCCGAGGCCGTGGCGCGGATGCTGACCTTGTACGAGGGCGAACGAGTCGGCGACGAGAGCCCCGCGGCCTTCTACGAGCGCGTGGAGTCGTCGCGGGTGAGCGCCCTCTTGCAAGACCTCGCCGCCCTCGACGCCCAGACCCCCGACGAGGTCTTTCTCGACATCGGCGAGAGCGTGGGCTTTCGGGTGGCGATCGGCGAGGGCGACTGCGCGGCGTAGCGCCTGGGGTTCACCGTCGGGTGACGGTGCACTCCCCCTCGCCGTTGAAGTGCCCGACCGTGGTCGTGAGCACGTTCATGAAGTCGCGCAGGGTGTTCACGTTGGGCGCGCCGCTCGGGTCGTAGCGGTCCCGCGGGAGCGTGGTGAGGTCCACCATCGCGAGCTCCTCGAGGGTCACCATGTTGTCCATGTTGCGGTCGGCCGCGGCGATGTCTTCGAAGCGGAGCGACGCCCCCTCGCCCACGCGGTCGTAGAAGAAGTGGTCGCCGTGGATGGTGAGCTGCACGTCCGCAGCGCCGCCCGTGGGCACGGCCACGCCGAAGGCGCCTTCGAGCTCGCAGCGGGTGTAGTCCACGGTGTTCCCGAAGGTCCACCGGAAGGTGATGGGCGTGGCGCGCCCGGGCTTCGTCGCCGTGCCCTCGACCCACAGGGAGAAGCGACCGTCGCGCATCGCGGTGATGTCGCCGGCCGTGGCGCCGCTGTTCCCCGCGGTGCTGTCGGCGGTGGGCGGCGCGATGCGGAAC
>JBILLI010000188.1:0-11615 GCA_044376155.1 Polyangiales bacterium | reverse complement strand
AGCCGTTCGACCCGAGCACGCCGATCTTGGCCCCGGGCAGAAACGCCAGGGTCATGCCCTTGAGCACCTCACGCTTGGGGGCGAAGACCTTCCGAACATCCATCATCTGCAGGACGAATTCGTGCGCCATGGGGCCCGCGCTCTACCACGCCGCGCCGCCCCGCCGCGAGGTCCTGGCCGAGCCTCCGCGGTCGACGGCTTCACAAAGAATTCGTGTGCCCCACGGTCCGGCCGTCCGTACAGTTGCGAGAGAACCGGCGACGTCCGCGCGAGCCCCGCGCGTGCCCTGCGCCGGCGGCGGTGCGCGGGCATGAAGCACACGGTGATCATTTCCGACGTTCACCTCTGCGAAGGGGTCCCCGGCGATGACCTCTGGATGCGCTGGCGCCAGCGCCCGTATTTCCCCGACGCGGAGTTCGAGTCGCTGGTCAGCACCGTGCTCGCGGCCGTCGGCGAGGGCGACCGCATCGAGTTCGTCTTCAACGGCGACCTCTTCGACTTCGACGCCGGGCGGGTGATCAACGGCGAGGCGCGCTTCGAGGACCTCCCGCGCACCGAGCCCGTCGCCGCCGAACTCATCGACCGGATCCTCACCGACCACGCGGGCTACGTGCGCGGCTGCGGGCGGCTCCTCGCGGGGGGCCACTCGCTGGTGTTCATCGCGGGCAACCACGACCCGCAGGTGGGCTTCGAGGCCGTGCGCGCGCGCATTCGCCACCGGCTCGCGCAGGCCGCGGGGATGCCCGCCGCGACCGGGCGGGTGCACTTTCGCCAGTGGTTCCACCACAGCGACAACGGGATCCACATCGAGCACGGGAACCAGTACGACCCCTACTGCTCCTTTCGGTACCCCATGGCCCCGCACCTCCCGCCCGAGCGCGGGGCGGACCGGGAGATTCACGCGACGGTGGGCTCCATCGCGTTCCGGTGGTTGGGCTCGCGCCTCGGGTACATGAACCCACACGTCGACAGCTCGTGGGAGCTCACCCTGCCGGAGTACGTGCGTCACTGGGTGGACCACTACCTGTTCACCCGTCACTCCCTCGCGAACACCTGGTTCCGCGGCTCGTGGGAGGTCGTCGCGCAGACCTGGCGCGGCCGCCGCGACCGGGGATCGCCCGACCGCGAGTCCCGCAACCTCGAGGCCGCCGCGCGCGAGACGGGCTGCGACCTCGAGCTCGTGCGCGCCCACGCGGCCCTCTTCGCGAAGCCCGCCGACGAGAACTTTCACCGCGTGGTGCGCGAGTTCTGGATCGACCGGATGCTCCTCGGCACCGCCTGCGCGGCCGCGGTGACCGTGCCGATGTTCGTGCGCAACCGTCGCGCGGTGAGCATCGCCGTGGGCCTGCCCGCGCTCTTCGTGGCCTACGAGCTCGCCGTGCCCGCGCCCTCGATGGAGGCCAACTACGAGCGCATCGCCGCGCGCGCCACCGACATCGCGGAGATCTACCGCGCCCGGGCGGTGATCTTCGGTCACACCCACGTGCCCTACGGGCAGTGGGAAGACGGGGTGTTCTTCGGCAACTCGGGGACGTGGTCCGCGGCGTATCGGGACATGGCGTGCACCGAGCCCGTCGACGCGCGGGGCAAGCCCGTGATCTGGCTGCGCGACCGCGGCAACGCGCTGGAGGGCGGTCTCTACCGCTGGGACGGCGCGCGCATGCTCCCCGACGAGGAGCGGACCACCCCTTCGCTCACCCCGCCCGTGGCGGCATCGCGCGCCACGCGCTCTCCACCACGTCCCGAATCGACGTGACCTGCGGGCGCCATCCGAGGCGCTCCTCGGCCATGCGCGGATCCGCCACGAGCGCGGCGACGTCCCCCGCCCGACGCGGCCCCACGCGCACGGGCACCGCGCGCCCGGTGACGGCCTCCACCGCGCGGAGCACCTCGCGCACCGTCGTCCCCGTGGCCGTGCCGAGGTTCAACGCGCCGCCCGGGGCGCCCGCTCGCAGCGCCCGCACCGCGCGCAGGTGGGCGTCGGCGAGGTCGGCGACGTGCACGTAGTCCCGCAGGGCGGTGCCGTCGCGGGTGGGGTAGTCGTCGCCGTGGATCACCAACGCATCGCGCTTCCCGAGGGCGGCCTGCAGCGCGAGCGGAATGAGATGGGTCTCGGGGTCGTGCCGCTCGACCGACGCGGCCGTGGCCCCCGCGGCGTTGAAGTATCGCAGCGAGAGCGCGCGCATCACCCCGGCGTGTTCGAGGTCGGCGAGCACCTCCTCGATCGCGCGCTTGGTGCGGCCGTAGGGGTTGGTCGGCGCGCAGGCCTCGCTCTCGGGGATGGGCACCCGCCGCGCCTCGCCGTACACCGACGCCGACGACGAGAACACGAAGCGCCGCACGCCCTCGGCCGCCAGGGCGCCGAGCAGGGAGAGCGTCGAGGCGGTGTTGTTCTGGTGGTATTTCAACGGGTTGGCGACCGACTCGGCCACGTCCAGAAAGCCCGCAAAGTGCACGCAGACGTCGACGTCGTGGGTGCACACGGCCTCGCGCACCAGGGTCTCGTCGGCGACGTCGGCCAGCACGAACGGGACGCTCGCGGGCACGGCGTCGCGGTGGCCGGTGCTGAGGTCGTCGAGCACCACCACGCGCTCGCCCTCGGCGACGCAGCGCTCGACGAAGGCGCTGCCGATGTAGCCCGCCCCGCCCGTCACGAGCACGCTCACGGCGCGCCGCCCTCCACGCGCCGCAGGCGGATCTCGAACATCGCCGGCCAGTTCTTGCCCGTGAGGAAGATGCGTCGGGTGTCGCGCTCGTAGGCGATGCCGTTGAGCACGGCCTCGGGGTCGGGGAGGTTCAGCGAGGCGTGCAGCGCGGTGGCGTCGACCCACGCGACGACGCGGCCGGTGGCGGGGTCGATGCGGGCGATGCGGTCCTCGTGCCAGATGTTGGCCCAGACCTCGCCGTCGATGAACTCGAGCTCGTTGAGCTGGTCGATGCTGCGCTCGCCGTCGCGCACCCGCACCCAGCGCTGCTCGGAGAAGTTCGTCGGATCAAAGAAGCGCAGCCGCGCGGTGCCGTCGCTGAGGATCAGCTGTCGACCGTCGTGCGTGAGCCCCCACCCCTCGCCCACGTAGCTGTGCTCACCGACGGGGCGAAAGGTGTCGAGCTCGTAGACGAAGGCCCGCTGCGAGCGCCAGGTGATCTGAAAGACCCGCCCGTCGAAGATGGTGAGCCCCTCGGCGAAGTGCTCCTCGGCCACGTCCCGCCGACGGATCACCCGACCGCTGGTGGGGTCGAGCTCGCGCACCGACGACTGCCCGTTGAGCCCGGTGCTCTCGAAGAGGCGCGGACCGTGGAACGCGAGGCCCTGCACGAACGCGCCGCTGTCGTGCGCGATGCGGCGCACGGGCTCGGCGACGTAGCGCGGCACCACGGGCGCGGGCGGCGCGGGCGGCGGTGTGGGCGCGGGGGGCGGCGCAGGGGTCGGCGTGGGCGCGGGCGGCGCGGACCGCGGAGGCGGGTCACACGCCGTGGCGAGGAGGGCGAGCGCGAGGTGGAGCCGACGCATGGTTCGGCTCCGCACTAGCACATCGAGCGGGGAGAGGGACTGCATCCCCACGGGTTCGAACGCTGCGCCTGATGGCGCCTACGCCCGCCGCGAACGACCGTCACCAGGACACGAGCGAGTCGCGCGGGGGCCGTCGCCAGCGAGTTCTCGCCCCTGCTGCGGTGACAACCACGACGAGTTGGCGCCCTCTCCAGGCGGCCCGAGGTACGATCTGCGCGACCTTCGATGGAACCCGATCCGAACCCCAAGCTCCGATGCCTCGCGTGCGGTCACCGCATCACCTCTGGCCCGGCGCTTGACGCCGCCATTGCCTTGTCACTCAACAGCGGGCCCAGGTCGGCGTATGCGACCGATCGCCGCACCGTCATCGCGATCTGGGTCGCGCCGCCGCCACCGACGATCGCGAAGCATTTCAACGAGGGTACGCACCCGCTGCGCTGCCCTGGATGCGGGGCGTCGCGGCGCTGGACCGATGACTGATCGGGTGGGGATGGTTCAGCGACCCATGGACTCGGCGCCGAGCCGCCCGCCCATGACGTCGTAGGGCCGCGCCAACGCGTGACGCTCGAGCCTCGCCCGCTCGAACCACTGCTCGCTGCGGCGAGTGCCGGGCCCCGTGACCTCGAGCTCCTCGGTCAGCGGATAGCCGTAGAGCATCAGGCTCTCTTCGAAGGCCACCGAGCCCGCGACGCCGCGATCGAGCCCGTTCGCGCGCCACTGCTCGAGGATGCGCCCGCAGACCCAATGCCCCTGTGCGTCGGAGGGGCCGATCCACGCACAACCCGCCCGCTGCGCCCCGGGCGCTCGGGCGCGCCACGAGAGGTCGACGCCTCGACGCGCCGCCAGCTCGGCGCCGAGCCGGCCGATCTGCACCGCATCGTACCGACTCGAGGCGTGCTCCGGGTGGTACTCGAATCGCTGCCGCTCGGTGGTCTGTGAGTAGAGCACCCTGCGGGAGAAGGGATCTTCGCGGCACGCAGACTCTTCCAGCGGATGGCCGAAGACCGACAGCCCGCCGTTGGCGGTCCAGAAGGCACGAAGGGGCTGGGCGAGGTGCACACGGGTGACGCTGTCGAGGGTGGTGTTGTCTCGCACCACCCCCGGAGGCGTGACGCAGGTTCCCCCTCGGGCGGCATCGCCGGGACCGAGGCGTGCGGCGACCGCCCGGAGGCTCTTCACGGGATTGCTCCCCTCGTCGGCTCCCACGTCGAGCAGCGCGATGGACTCTTCGGCGAACTCACCCTCGGAGCGGTAGGTGAACCACACCGCCCCGAGCAAGGCGTGGGCGCCGGGGGTCTCGTTCCACCGTTGGATCCCAGCGTAGGCGTCGCGAATGAACGCCGCCGTGTCTCGGGCGTCGCTGCGATCGAGGTGCGTGTGCACGCTCATCTCGGTAAGCAGCAGGGGCACCCGGCTCCATCCGAGCGCGTCGATCCAGCGCGCCTGGGCGCGGTATCCGAACGTGGGATCGCGGACGTCTCCCCGCCCCTCTTCGAACTCGGTCAACGCGGGCACCCCGCCATTGTCGGTGGCGCGAGGCCAGCCACCATAGGCGTGCATCGCCAACCCATCGACCTCTGCGGGCGCGAGCGCGTAAAGCATTCGCTGCAGGTACTCCCGTGCACCGAGGTAGCGGGCGACCCTGGGCAGTCCCGGTCGGGGCGGAGCCGACGAAGGCGGACAACCGTCGCCATCGCGCAACGCGACGGCATGGTCCGCCGGGCCAGGGGCCACGCCTCCCACGAAGACCGCGTCGCGCGCATGACCCGGCACCGCCCGAATGCGCGCGCGGGCGGCGCGATAGACCTCGGCGTACCAGCGCGGCGCGATGCAGCCTCCGGGGAACGCCCTCGCCTCGAGCCCCATGTTCATCTCGTTGCCGATAAGCCACGTGTGCACGTTGCGGGTTCGCGCGACGAGATCATCGACGTACCGGAGGTAGCACTCGAGATGGGTCCCGCCCTCACGGCTGGGGCCTGGACGCACGGAGCCACCTGGCCCCGCGTCCCGTCGAGCGAGGCACCATCCCACGCGCCCATCCGGGGGAACCGTCGCGCCGAGGGCGGGAGAGCCATCGGCGAAGACCGTCGCGTCGGGGCGCGCGTAGTCGATTCGCACAACGGGCGCCAGTCCCCGCTCGCGCGCGCGGTCAAAGCGATGCGCGTCGATGGCGACCCAGTCGTAGTCCGTCGCGTAGACCGTGTTCACGGTCCATCCGCCGCGACTGCCCAACAGCGAGAGCGTCGCCGAGATCCCCGCCTCGTCCAGGGGCGGGTCGTGCACGCCCGCCAGGGACGCGGGGCGTTCGATCAAGGCATCGCTCGTCGTTTGCGCGGGGCCCGCGTCGCCGCACGCGCCCAGCGCGAAGGCCCAGGCCAGGCGCGGCCAGTGCCTTCGGGGGATGGTCCGACCGAACTTCTTGGGCATCGTCACGATCTCTACCCCTCGGAACAGATTATTGCGAGGGCCGCGACAGGTGGGAGGATGGCTCGCGACCGTTCACGCACGAGGATCGCCTGCGGCGTCTTCGGAGACGTCCGCCAGCCCGCGGGCGCGGGCGGGTTCTGGCCATCCGCTCGTCGCCCACGGGCCCGCATGAGCCTACGACTTCATCAGGTTGCGGAGCACCGTCTGAAGGATGCCGCCGTTCTTGTAGTACAGAACGTCAACCGGGGTGTCGAGCCGGGCGATGGCGCCGAAGACCACCTCACTGCCGTCGTCGCGGCGGGCGCGCACGGTGAGCTCCTGCCGCGCGGAGATGTTGTCGTCGATGCCCTCGATGGTGAACGACTCGCGGCCCGTGAGCCCCAGGGCCTCGGCGTTCTCGCCGGCCTTGAAGACCAGCGGCAGCACGCCCATGCCCACGAGGTTCGCGCGGTGGATGCGCTCGAAGCTCTCGGCGATGACCGCGCGCACGCCCAGGAGCAGCGTGCCCTTGGCGGCCCAGTCGCGCGACGAGCCCGTGCCGTACTCCTTGCCCGCGAGGATGATGAGGGGCGTGCCCGCGGCCTGGTAGCGCTCCGAGGCCTCGTAGATCGAGAGCTTGTCGCCCGTGGGGAGGTGCTCGGTGATGTTCCCCTCGGAGCCCGGCACGAGGGCGTTCTTGAGGCGGATGTTCGCGAAGGTCCCGCGCACCATCACGCGGTCGTTCCCGCGGCGCGAGCCGTAGGAGTTGAAGTCGGTCTTGGTCACCCCGAGGCCCTGAAGGTACGTCCCCGCGGGGCTCTTCGCGGCGATGTCGCCCGCGGGAGAGATGTGGTCGGTGGTCACCGAGTCACCGAGCAGCGCGAGCACGCGCGCCCCATCGATGCCCTTGAGCGCGGGCACGTCGAGGGTGAGCGACTGGAAGAAGGGCGGGTGCTGGATGTACGTGCTGGCCTCGTCCCACGCGTAGAGGTCCCCCGTCGGCGCGGCGATGGACTTCCACTCGTCGGTGCCCTCGAAGACCTTCTCGTAGGTGCGCTCGTACATCGCCGGGGTGATGTTGCGCTCCACCGCGTCGGCGACCTCCTTCGTCGTGGGCCAGATGTCCTTGAGGTACACTGGGCCGTCGGTGCCCTGGCCGATGGGCTCGGTGAGCAGGTCCTTGTCGACCGTGCCGGCGAGGGCGAAGGCCACCACGAGGGGCGGCGAGGCGAGGTAGTTCGCCTTCACCAGCGGGTGCACGCGACCCTCGAAGTTGCGGTTGCCCGAGATCACCGCGCCGGCCACGAGGTTGCCCTCGGTGATGGCCTTCGCGACGTTCTCCGGGAGCGGACCGGAGTTCCCGATGCACGTGGTGCAGCCGTAGCCCACGACGTTGAAGCCCAGGGCCTCCAGCGCCGGGAGCGTGCCCGACTCGGCGAGGTAGTCGGTGACCACGCGGCTGCCCGGGGCGAGCGAGGTCTTCACGTGCGGCGGCACGCGCAGGCCCTTGGCCACGGCCTTCTGCGCCACGAGGCCCGCGGCCAGGAGCACGCTGGGGTTCGAGGTGTTCGTGCAGCTGGTGATCGCCGCGATGGTCACCGCGCCGTGGCCGATGTGGTGCTCGCCGTTGGGCACCTCCACGGGGGCGGTCTTCGCGAGGTCAGCCTCGGCGAGGGCGAATCCGCGGTCCTTGATGGGAGCCGAGAGCGCGCTGCGGAACTGGGACTTGATCGCCGAGAGCGCCACGCGGTCCTGCGGGCGCTTGGGGCCCGCGAGGGAGGGCTCGACGGTGGAGAGGTCGAGCTCCAGCGTGTCGCTGAACACGGGCTCGGGCGCGGTGGGCGTCCAGAACATCCCCTGCTCCTTGGTGTAGCGCTCCACGCGGTCGATCACCTCGCCCGGGCGGCCCGTGCGGCGGAGGAACTCCAGGGTGGCCTGGTCCACCGGGAAGAAGCCGGTGGTGGCGCCGTACTCGGGCGCCATGTTCGCCACGGTGGCGCGGTCGGCCACGGAGATCTGCGAGAGCGCGGGGCCGTAGAACTCCACGAACTTGTCGACCACGCCCTTCTTGCGCAGCGCGTGGGTGATCGTGAGCACGAGGTCGGTGGCCGTGACCCCCTCGCGGAGCTCGCCGTGCAGGCGCATGCCCACCACCTGCGGGGTGAGCATGAAGAGCGGCTGGCCGAGCATCACGGCCTCGGCCTCGATGCCGCCCACGCCCCAGCCCACGACGCCGAGACCGTTGATCATCGTGGTGTGCGAGTCGGTGCCCACGAGGGTGTCGGGGAAGGCCACGGCCCCGTCGCGGTCACTCCCGCTGCGGACCACGGTGGCGAGCCGCTCGACGTTCACCTGGTGCACGATGCCCATGCCCGGCGGCACCGCGGAGAAGTTCTTCACCGCGTTCTGGCCCCAACGCAGGAACTGGTAACGCTCGCGGTTGCGGTGGAACTCCAGCTTGAGGTTCAGCGAGAGGGAGCTCTCGGCGCCGAAGTGATCCACCTGCACGGAGTGGTCGATGACGAGGTCGACGGGCACCTGGGGGTTGATGCGGGTGGGGTCGCCGCCGAGGCGGGCCACCGCGGAGCGCATCGCGGCGATGTCGACGAGCACGGGGACGCCCGTGAAATCCTGCAGGATGACGCGCGCAGGCTTGAAGGGGAGCTCCACCGCGAGGGGGGCGGGCGCGTGCCAGTTGGCGATGCGCTGCACGTCTTCTTCCGAGACCTCGAAGCCGTCGCAGTTGCGGAGCACCGCCTCGGCGAGCACGCGCACGGCGTACGGGAGCCGGTCGATGTTCTTCGCGACACCGGTCTGCTCCAGGTGCGAGAGCCGGTAGATCCCGAGGGGACCGTGGGCGGTGTTGAAGGTGCTGCGAGCCCCGAAGGCGTTGAACGTCCGCTGCGTCATGGCGCGAGTTTCTAGTGCCCCGGCGCCTCACCCGTCAACGCGCGCGGCGGGCAGAACCCCCGGTCCCGCGCCGAATGCGCGGCGCTCCCGTGGCGCGGGTGTCGACGCGTCCCCCGGGCGATGCCCGGCACGCTCACCCGCGACGGGTCGCGCGCCAGAGCGCTGTCAGGGCCATCGCGGGCAGCAGGCCGATGATGCCGAGCAAGAGACCGAAGACCGGACGCCCGATCTGCCGCGCGGCCACCGCGAGCAGGAGCATCGTCGCGAAGGCCACGAGGGAGCTCAGGTTGGTCATGTTGTTGAAGAGCGTGAGCAGGGCGGTCTTGCCCTCCTCGCGCGCGCCGCGGGAGCACCACTCGCGCACCTCGGCGAGAAAGAACCCGTAGCTCAACCCGAGGACCACGCTGCCCGCGAGCACGGGGCCGGGGTCGTGCACCACACCCGCGAGGAGCGCCCCGGCCGACCCCACGAGCACAAAGGCGGGCGCAGCCATCGATGCGGGCGAGAGGTCCACGCGCCGCTGCCGCGCGCGCAGCCACGCCGCGAGCGCGTTGGTCGTGAGCGCGCTGAGAAAGACCAGCGAGATCGTGACGCCGCCGCGTTGCTCGGCGTCGGGGAGGCGCACCACGTCGCGCAGCAGGTAGAGGATGTTCGCCGCGAGGAGATACAGCGACACGTAGAGCGCCAGCGCGTAGCCCGCGAGCAGCCGGTCGCGGGGTGACAGCGCGACGCGCGACGCGCCGTCCGACGCGCGTCCTTCGCCGTGGGGGATCGACGAGAACGTGACGCCCACCGCCAGCGCTCCCAACGCGCCCGCGCCGAGGATTGCGGCGAACACCGTGCGCGAGGGCGCGACGTGGCGGGTGAAGAACCAGGGCGCGGTGAGGATCCCCACGAGGCGCGCGAGGTTCGACAGGGTGTTCGCGCCGAACACCGCGACCGCGTTGAGGACCAGATAGGCCACAGGATGATCCAGGGTGAAGAGCGCGGCCTCGGCGAGCAGCGTCGCGCCGAGCGTGAGCAGCATGGGCCCGCGGGTTGCCCGGCCGCGCCGCGCGCGCCACACGGCGACGGTCGCGGTGACCGTCCCGAGCAGGAGGCACGAGGCCAGCCAGAGGGCCTTCTGCGTCGGGGTGTGGCGCTGAAAGAACTGCTGCGGCAGCACGTTGCCGTTGGCCGACATCACGAACGAGAGCGTGAAGAACGCCGTCGCTCGCAGCGCGACCCGCGGGCGTGATGGGGGGGCCTCGGGCGCGTCAGGCATCAACCGTCGGCACCGCGGGGCGCGGAGGGATCACAGGAATCGCTGCAGCCCGGTGTGCTTCGGCCCGAGCTTGCCCGCGGCCACCACCACGGCGTTCTGCTGCGCCGGGGTGAGTGCGCCGAGGCCGTCGCGGAGGTTCGCCTTGAAGAAGGGGCGAATGACCTTGATGAGGGCCTTGGAGAAATCCACCGAGGCGTCGCGCGGGAGCGCCGTGGGGAGGTTGTCGACCGACATGATGGCCACGCCCTCGCCGTCGACGCCGACCTTCGCGCCCTTCGTCTTGGGGTTGTAGACGAAGGTGGGCTCGTCGTTCTGCGTGGCCATGACGGTCCACTCGATGCCGCCGTCGATGTCGCAGGCGACGTCGCCGAGCACCTCGGGGAGCGTGCCGTTGGCGTACATCCGCCGCAGGGTGGAGTCGTCGAGCACGCGGGGGAAGCGCTCGTCCCAGTACGACCCGTTGATGTAGGCCACGCAGTAGGGGAGGTACATCGCAAGCTTGCTGAAGTAGACCCCGGGGTTGGTGACGTAGTCCTTGAAGTCGAACTGCTTGCGGTTGGCGCGCTCGTAGATCTCCGAGTCGAGCAGGTGCAGCGCGCGCAGGGTGCGGTCGCCGGGCGACTCTGCCGGGAGCTTCACGGCCTCATCGATGGTGCACGGAATGGCGCCCACCATCTCGAGGTACTCCAGCGCGCCGCGGCTCACGCGGCCCTCGCCCGACACCGCGACGACGAGGGGCGAGAAGGCCTCGGGACCCTCGCGCCGCAGGGCCTCTACGGCCTCCCAGGTCTCGTCGGCCATGGTGCGGAGGTCTTTGTAGTCCACCGCGTGCTTGAGGCGCGCGAGGGCCGAGTCGTGGCCGAGCTCGCGCAGGCGGTGACCGAGGGTCCAGAGCGTCTCGTGGGCGCCCGCGAGGCCCGCGTAGCGACCGAAGGCCACCTGCCGCACGCCCTGGTCGTCGACCACCACCTCGTAGTCGACGAGGCTCGCGCCGACATCGATAAAGTGCTGCAACAACGGCATGTTGTGCGACTGCCCCTTGATGGTGTGGGAGAAGCACATGACCGTCTGGCCGGGCTTCACCTGCGAGGTCTTGACCTCCTTCACGCCCATGATGAAGCGGCAGTCGGTGGCGTCGTCGACCATGACGCAGCCCACGGCCTCGAACTCGTGGTCCTCGAAGGCGCGGTTGGGCGAGCGCTCGACGCGCACCTCGATGCCCTCGGCGATGAGCTGCTTGAGCTCCTCGGGGATGAGCGGCACGCGGCGCTCGAAGCGGTTCTTGGTCTCCTTGAGAATGCCCAGGGCGTCGCGCAACTCGGTCATGGCGAGGTGCGTTCGCACGGGTCCGCCGCGGCGGTCAAGGGCGCGGCGCGAAGATGGCGTGCCGCAGCCGTGCGTGGTCGCGGATCCTCGTGCCCGCGGCTTGCGTTGGGTGGGGTCGCGGCGCAGGGTTTCGAGGCGGGAGGGTCACCGGCGTGGACGATGCGAGCGCGAAGCGTCGGGAGGCCGAGGCCTGGGTCG
>JBILLI010000871.1:0-3126 GCA_044376155.1 Polyangiales bacterium | reverse complement strand
CGGGGGAAGGGCCGGGGAAGGGGGCCACGTTTCGCGAATTCGTCTCGTATTCACGCCGTTCTCGGAGATATGTCCCGAGGTGAACCCGAAGCGGGGGAAGGGTCGAGGAAGGGGGCCACGCCTTGCGCGTTCATCCACAGAATCAAGCGCGATGCCGAGCGGTGCACTGACGCGAACGGCGCCTGTGTGACGCAGAACGCATTGCACCGCAACGTGATCGGGTGACCCGCGCGGAACGACGGATGCGTGGAGTGACATCGGTCGGGCCGCGGGTGGCGCGCGGATCCCCGCGAGGCGTACCGTCGCGCGAGGAGGACGTGTGAAGGACCCAGACCTCTCCTCGGCCGATGCGACGCTGCGCTTGCTCGACCGGCCGAAGCGCCTTCGCAGGGACGAGGCCACGTGCATCTTCGCCGCGACCGCATCGACGCTCGGTGTCGCCCTCGTGCTCGGGCAACATCACCCGGTGCTCGCGGCGTTCGCTGCGCTGGCGCTGTCGGCGCTCGCGACGGCGTTGCTCCATCGCGCACAGATGCGTCGCGAAGACATGCACACCTCGATGATCGAGCGCTGGGAGCGCGCCGAGACCCGACGCGACGCCGCCCTCGTGCTGCGCGACCTGCTGCGCGAACTCGGCCGCACCGACGCCACCTCGCCCGCCCTCGGGGCCGACGATCCCCTGCTGCGCGCGGTGGATGAGGAGCTCGCCGCAGAACTGGCGCGCCGCGCGGCCGCGGATCGTCTGCGCGCCGAGGAATTCTCCCGCGAGGCCGACGCGCAGGCCGAGCGGCGGCGCGTTGAGCTGCTGGAGCGGGCGACGGCCGCCGCCGCGGAGTCCGCGCGGGCGCGACAGAAATTCATCGAGCGCGAGTTCTCCGACGAGGCGAAGCAGGCCGCCGCGCGCGTCGACGAGGCGCTGCTCGCGCTGGAGGCGAAGGCGCTCCCACGCGCCGCCGAGGACCCCGACGCGAAGTCCTTCCTCGACGCGTCGTGCGCGCTGCGGGCGATGCTCATGCTCACCCCGAAGAGCGTGGTCTACGAGGGGCGCGCGCCGGCGTCGACCATCGGCGATGACCCCGCGCGGCTGCGGCAGGTGGTGACCGAGGCGCAGCAGGGCGCCGTCGCGGGGCGCGTGTTCGAGTCGGCCACCGCGGCCGCGTCGCTCAAGGAGATCACCCGCTGGTCCCCCTTCGCGCAGGCGGGGATCACCCCCGACGTGCTCGCGCTCTTCGACCCGGTGATCGCCGGCGCCGCGCCCGTGGATCCCGGTGAGCTCGCGCCGCCGCCGCACGAACCCCCGACGGGGTGAGCGTCACCCACATCCCTGTGTGAGAACGAACGCCCTGCGCTGCAACGTGATCGTGGGATGCACGGGATCGTGCGCTTGTGCCGCGCGGGTCAACGGGCCATACCCCCTCCCATGGACGCGCTCTCCTTCCTCGACCTCGTCCCCGTCCTGCAGACCGGCACGGTGTCGCAGGCGCTGGCCAACGCGGCCGACATCGCCGCGCACGCCGAGTCCCTGGGCTACAAGCGCTACTGGGTGGCCGAGCACCACGGGATGCCCGGCATCGGCGGCGCGGCCACCTCGGTGGTGCTGGCCCACGTCGGCGCGGCGACCCGCACGATCCGCCTCGGCGCGGGCGGGATCATGCTCCCCAACCACGCGCCCCTCGCCATCGCGGAGCAGTTCGGCACCCTCGACGCGCTGCACCCCGGGCGCATCGACCTCGGCCTCGGCCGCGCCCCGGGCTCTGACACCCGCACCGCGCGGGCCCTGCGCCGCACGCTCCAGAGCGACCCCGGAGACTTCCCCCGCGACGTCGCGGAGCTGCAAGGATACTTCGCGGGAGATCCCCAGAACGGCTTCGTCGCCACGCCGGGCGCGGGCGCCGACGTCGAAATCTGGATCCTCGGGTCGAGCACCTTCGGCGCGCAGCTCGCGGCCTACCTCGGCCTGCCCTTCGCGTTCGCCTCACACTTCGCCCCCGGCGCGATGGACATCGCCCTGGAGATCTACCGCGCGCGCTTTCGCCCGTCGGCGCGGCACCCCGCGTCGCGCGCCATGGTGGCCCTCAACGTCTTCGCCGCCCCCACCGAGACCGAGGCGCGTTACCTCGCCACCTCGATGCAGCAGAGCTTTGTCGCGCTGCGCACGGGCGCCACGCCGGGCCGCGCGCCGCCGCCCGTGGAGGGCTACTACGAGCGCCTGCCCCCGCCCGCCCGCGCGATGCTCGACGAGGTGCTGGCGGTGACCGCCATGGGCACCGTCGACACCGTGCGCGACAGCCTGCGCGCGCTGCTCACCCGCACGCGGGCCGACGAGGTCATCGTCACGAGCCAGATCTACGACCACGACGCGCGCAAGCGCAGCATGGCCCTCGCGGTCGAAGCCGCGGCGGCGGTGTCGACGTCGCCCTGACCCCGCCGTCCTCGCGACGTCGGCGGTGGTAGGCTCCGCGCGGGGAGCGCCGCATGAACCTCATCCCCTCGGTCTCCCACGGGTTCGCGGCGGTGGGCATCGCGTTGTTCCACCACCTCGCTCTCACGCGCCCCTCGCGGCCGCAACCCTCCCGGCCGCGTTCCGCGCGTCCTTCCACCGCGTTGCTCTCCGCGCCCTCGCGGCCGCAGCTCGTCGCGAGCGCGCTGCCCTACCCGATCTACCTCTACGCGATCGCCCGCTTCGACCGACGGATCGACGTCGGGCACGTGATCCCGCTGCTGTTCATCTTCCCGTTGGTGACCAGGGGCGGGGGCTTCGATCTCCAGGGACCGACGCCACGCCGTTGATGGGCTGAAACTCCGCATGCCTGACGGCATTCCGGCCCACGCACGGCTTCCCGCCCCGTAGGCTCGGGCACGATGGACGCTCTTCGGCTCTTGATGACCGGCACCTGCCCTCGCTGCCGCGCGATGTTTCCGGTCAACCGCCTCGCCGAGGCCGCCTACTGCGGAGCGTGCGGGCACGACTTTCCCATCGCGGAAGGCGTCTGGTCGGCGCTCCTTCGGTAGCGTAAAGAAATCTGTGTCTGGTTCTTGAACCCCGGAAAACAAAGGGAGATCAAGAACATGGGACTCGGAGAGAAGCTGATGAAGATCGTGGTGCGGGTGAGCGACGTGGTGGAG
>JBILLI010000187.1:0-11618 GCA_044376155.1 Polyangiales bacterium | reverse complement strand
CAAGCGCGGCGAGAGCGTGCTCATCGCGCAGCCCGCGGAGGCCTCCGTCGCGCCCGAGGCGGTCGAGTCCGCAGACGCGTCGGTCGAGCGTCCCGGGGCGAGCGCTCCGCCGGCGCGCGGCGACGGGGAGGGGGGCGCGGAGGGGGGCGCCGAGGGCGCGGGCATCGGCTGGCGCATGGGCGCGCCGCTGACCTTTCGCGGCGAGCACAGCGGGGTGGTGCTGCTCGAGGCCGAGCCCGCGCGCGGGTATTTCACCAAGAACGACCTCGACCTGCTCTCGGGCCTCGCGGCGCAGATCGCCGTCGCGCTGCACCTCATCGAGCTGCACCAGCGCCTGCTCGCGCGGGACCGCATCGACCATGACCTGCGCCTCGCGCGGCAGATCCAGCGCAACCTCCTCCCGCGGGACCCGCCGCGGGTCGCGGGCGTCGACATCGCCGTGCACTACGAGCCCGCGTTTCACGTCGGCGGGGACTTCTACGACTTTCTCTGGCGCGACCAGCAGCAGCTCTCGATCGTTGTCGGCGACGTGAGCGGCAAGGCCATCTCGGGCGCGTTGTTCATGGCCCGGGTGACCAGCGAGATCCGCGCCGTGGCCTCGCTGGGGTCGCCCGCACGCGTCATCGAGCGGGTGAACCGCGCGCTCGCCGAGATCGCCGACGATGGGATGTTCGTCACGCTTGTGTATGTGACCATCGACCTGCGGCGCAACACGATCCGCTTCTGCAACGCGGGTCACACCACCCCGTTGCTGCGCCGCGGCGACGAGGTGCTCTCGCTGGAGTTCGACCGCGCGCGGTGCATGCCGGTGGGGGTGCTCCCGACGCTGCAGTGCGACGAGGTCGAGGTGCCGCTGATCCCGGGGGACGTGCTGCTGCTCTACACCGACGGCATCATCGAGGCCCGCTCCATGAAGGGCGAGTTCTACGGGCAGGACCGCCTCGTGGAGGCCGTCATCGCCGCGCCGAGCACAGCCCGCGGACTGCTCGATCAGGTGCTCGCCGACGTCGACGGCTTCGTCGAGGCGGCGCCGCAGGCCGACGATCAGACCGTGGTCTCGCTGCGGGTGTCGAAGCTCGGCGGGATGCGCATGGACACCCTGCTGCCGTTCCGCGGGGGCACGACGGGTCAGTAGCCCATGTCGTGCATCGAGTCGGCGTTCATCTGCAGCGCGGCCCCGCGGCGCGCGGCGGGGGCGGCGGCGGCGGGGGCGCGGAGCAGCGTGCGGGTGCTCGCCCGGTTGCGCGAGACCACGGCCGCCTGGGCCTGCAGCGCGCGCTGCACGGACGCGTCGCGCACGGTGCTCTGCGTGCGTCGGAGCTGCTCCTCGGCCTGGGCGAGGGCGGCGTCGGCGCGGCCCACGTCGCCCTCGTTCATGTACTGCGCGGCGCGGAGCTGGCTCTGCGCGACGTCCCAGCGGGTGACCATGGCCGCCACCCGCTCGTCGACCCCGCCCGCGCCGCCCCCGCGCACGGCCTCGACGCGGATCGCGAGGTCATTGGAGCTCCGCCTCGCGCCGCGGCTCGCGGGGTCTTCGTAGCGCAGCCGCGCGTTGCCCAGGGTCTGCGCGCCCTCGACGCGAAAGGGCGCGCGCACCCGAAAGAGCACCTCGCGGTGCTGCGCGCCGTAGAGGCTCCCCAGGGGAACCGCGTAGGCCACGCCCTCGCGGCGCGCGTGGGCCACGCCCACGGGCTCGAGCACCACCCCGGGCGCCGGCGCGAACTCGAGCACCGCGTTGGTCGCTACGGTGTGCCCCAGCAGCTCGAGCTCGTCGTGCAGGATCACCGCCATCTGCTGCGGCTGCTCGAGGTGGTAGAGCCGCCCCGCGGTGCGCGCGGCGATGGCGCCGAGGGTGCCCTCGTCGTAGTCGAGCCCCACGCCGATGGCGCTCACCTGCGAGCCGTTCTCGGTGACGCGCGCGGCGAGGTCCGAGAGCTCCCCCGAGGTCGACGGGCCTACGGTGGCGCGGCCGTCGGAGATCAGCACCACGCGGCGCACGGGGTGGCTCGGCGGCGCAGCGGCGAGGGCGCCCTCGGCGGCGCTGAGCCCGGCGAAGATGTTCGTGCCCCCGGCGGCGTAGAGCCCGCGCACCTGCTGCAGCATCATCGCGCGGGAGTGGGCCGTGACCACCGTGGGCGGCGCGAGCTGCCGGGCCTCGTCGGAGAACGCGTAGAGCGACACGATGTCGCCGTCGGCGAGCCCGTCGATGAACGACGCCGCGGCGACCCGCGCGTTCTCGATCTTGTCGCCGCTCATCGAGCCCGAGGTGTCGACCACCAGGGCGACGTCCAGCGGCGCGCGCTGCACCCCGGGGACCCGCGGCGTGTCGACCCAGAGTCCCACGTAGGTCTCGCCGTCGGCGCCCACCACGAGGCGGGTGTGCATCGCCGAGCCGTGCAGCCACTCGGCGCGGTCGCCGGCGACGCCGTGCTGCGTGACCAGCGCCACGCGCTGCGCCGACGCGCCCGACGCGCAGGCGGCGAGGGAGAGACCCAAGAGGAGAGAAGCGAATCGACGCGACATGAGGCACCTCCGTCGTCGCGCGCGTGGGAGCGGTTGCCTCCCCGTGGATGCGCGCGGCGTCCCCGTGCAGACGCGCTGCCTCGCTGAAGGGTCTACGGAATTTTTCAGAGGCAGCTCAAGGGGCTGCTCCAGTCCCAATCGCCGCGGTCACACGCGCGGTCGGTGGGGCCGTTGGTGGTGCCCGAGTGGCAGGTGTCGCTGTCGCTGCACCACCCGCAGTTGCCGCGCAGCGTGCAGGTCGCGCAGTTGCCGCTGGAGTTGCACGAGTCGCCGGGGTTCGCGCACGACGACCGGGTGCCCGCCCAGCTCGTGCAGGTGCGCCCCATCGCGGGGCCCGCGGGCGTGCCCGACATGCACGAGAGGCTGCTGCGGCACCAGCCGCACCCCGGCGTGGTGGTGCACCCGCCGCAGTTGGTGCGGGCCGCGCAGGGGTCGGGGCCGACGTTGCAGGCCGATGCGTCGCCCGCCCACATCGCGCTGCAGGTGCCCATCGCGGGGCCGTTGCGCGCGGCGTTGGCGGTGACGCAGCGGTTGGCCGCGCCGCACCAGCCGCAGCCCGAGCGCGCGAGGCAGGCGCCGCAGCCCGACAGCACGTCGCAGGTGTCGGTGGGGTTCAGGCAGGTCACCGACGAGAACGCCCAGCCCGAGACGCAGCGGCCGTCGGTGGGGCCCGCGGAGTTGCCCGGCACGCAGATGCTCGTGCCGCCGCACCAGCCGCAGCCCCCGAAGGACGTGCAGTCGCCGCAGCTCGCGGCGCGCGCGCACGGACCCGCGGGGCGGTCGTCGGCGACGGGCGTGTCGGCGGCGATGCGGTCGTCGGCCGTCGCCGTGTCGTCGCGCGCCACCCCGCGGTCGACGGGGACATCGGTCGCGATGATGATGTCAAAGGCCAGGGTGACGTCGGACGTGGCGGCGTCGTCGAGCGCCGAGGCGTCTTCGTCCAGGCCCTCGGCCACCGCGCAGGAGGCGGAGAGCAGACTCAGCAGGGCCATTCGGCGCGCGCGCATGGGCTCTCGTATGCCACGGCCACCGGGGACCGCGGAAGGGCGCCGCCTCAGCCGCGCTCCGACCGCCGCCGCGCGCGCAGAAAGCTCCGCGCGGCATCGACGCCGATGGCGAGGCCCAGCTCACGCTCCAGCGCGGCCAGGGCGTCGAGCAGCGCCGCCCGATCCGTGCCCCGCAGCAGCCGCCGCGCCTCGTGCACCGCGGCGAGGTGCGTGAAGGCTTCGGCGCGCTCCATCTGCACGGTCACGGTCTGCGCCAGACGCACCGTCGCGTCCCAGCCTGGGCGGCGTGGTTCATCCATCTTGGCGCACTGTCGGTGATTTTGATGTGCCGCACAAGCGTTCAGCGGTGTGGCCCCGGCGCGCGGCAGGCGGTACAGGCCTCGGCGCCATGCGTGACGCGGTGTGTGAGCTTGAAGTGGACGGGATGACCTGCGCGGCCTGCGTCGGGCGCGTGGAGCGGGTGCTCAAGCGCGTGCCCGGAGTGCGCGACGCGGCGGTGAACCTCGCGACCCATCGCGCCACCCTCGCCGTCGCGCCGGGCTTCGACGTGGCGGCGGTCGTGACCGCGGTCGACGCCGCGGGCTACGCCGCGCGCCCCCGCGTCGGGCAGGACCCCCTGGAGCCCGAGGCGGTCACCGCCGCGGCGGGCGGACGGGTGGCGGCGGCGTGGCGGCGCGTGGCGCTGTCGGCCGCGCTCTCGGCGCCGCTCATGGCGCTGTCGATGGTCCACGCGCTGCATTTCGCGGGCAGCGCGTATGTGCAGGCCGCCCTGGGGGTGGGGGTGGTGCTCGGGGCTGGCGGGCCGATGCTGCGCGCGGCGTGGAGGGGCGCGCGCCACCGCGAGGTGAGCATGGACACCCTCGTTGCCGTGGGCTCCCTCGCGGCGCTGCTGCTCGGCGCGGCGCGCGTGCTGCGCGAGGGCCCCCATGCGATGCACCTCGAGTTCGAGACCGGCGCGGTCATCGTCACGCTGGTGCTCTTCGGCCGCGCCCTCGAGGCCCGCGCGCGGCGTCGCACGGGGGACGCGGTGCGCGCCCTGGTCGCGCTGCGCCCGCCGGTCGCGCATGTGATTCGCGACGGCGCCGAGCTCGATGTGCCCGTGGCCCTGGTGCGGGTGGGCGAGCGCGTTCGCGTGCGCGCCCACGAGCGGGTGCCCGTCGACGGCGCGCTGCGCGAGGGCGAGGCCGCGCTGGACCTCTCGATGCTCACCGGCGAGAGCGAGCCCGTGGTCCCCGCGCTCGGCGAGGAGGTCTTCGCGGGCACGCTCAACGGCGAGACGGCGTTCGTGATCGAGGCCGCGCGCGTCGGCGGCGACACGCGGCTCGCGCAGATCGTGCGGCTCGTCGAGGCGGCGCAGGGTTCCAAGGCCCCCGCGCAGCGCCTCGCGGACCGCGTTGCGGCGGTGTTCGTGCCGGGGATCTTCTCGGTCGCCGCGCTCACCCTGCTCGGCGGCCTCGCCGCGGGTCAAACGCCCGGCGTCGCCGCCCTGCGCGCGGTCACGGTGCTGGTGGTCGCGTGCCCCTGCGCCCTGGGCCTCGCCACGCCGACGGCCATCGTCGTGGGCACCGGGCTCGCGGCAAGCGCGGGCGTGCTGCTGCGCGACGCGGCCACGCTGGAGCGCCTCGCCGCGGTCGACGCCGTGGTCTTCGACAAGACCGGCACGCTCACCGAGGGGCGGCCCGCGGTGCAGGCGGTGTGCGCCGTGGCGGGGGTCACGGACCGCGACGTGCTCGCGCTGGCCGCGGCGGTGGAAGCCGACGCGACCCATCCCCTCGCGCGGAGCGTCGTGCGCGAGGCCCGCGCGAGGGGCGTTGAAGTGCTTGTGGCACAAGGGGTTCGGTCGATCCCGGGGGTGGGGGTGGAGGGGCGTCTGGGGGAGTCCCGCATCGAGGTCGGGGTCGCGGGGGATGCGTTGGGCGAGTTTGACGCGTGGCGCGCGCAGGCGTGGACGGCGCTGGAGCTTCGCCGGGACGGCGTGGTGGTGGGTGGCCTCGCGGTGGCCGACGCGGTGCGCGCCGAGAGCGCCGAGGCGGTGCGCGCGCTGGTCGCGCGGGGCGTGCAGGTGCACCTGGTCTCGGGGGACCATCCCCGCGCGGCGGCGGCGGTGGGCGCGCGGGTGGGGATCGATCCGTCGCGGGTGCGCGGCGGGGTTTCGCCCGAGGGCAAGCGAGACGCCGTGGAGGCGCTGCGCCGCGCGGGGCGCGTCGTGGCGATGGTGGGCGATGGCGTGAACGACGCTCCGGCGCTGGCCTGCGCCGACGTGGGGGTGGCCGTGGGGGGAGGCGCCGACATCGCCGATGCCGCCGCGTCGGTGACCCTCGCGCACGCAGATCCGCGCGGGGTGGCGCGGGCCGTCGAGGTCGCGCGGGCGACGATGACCACGGTGCGGCAGAACCTCGTGTGGGCCTTCGGGTACAACGTCGTCGCCGTGCCCCTCGCGGCCTTCGGCGCGCTCGATCGACTCGGCGGACCCATGGCCGCCGCGGGGGCCATGGCCTTCTCGTCGGTGGCCGTGGTGCTCAACGCGCTCCTGCTGCGCCGTCGCGT
The DNA here is from genome assembly GCA_044376155.1 of Polyangiales bacterium. GTDB lineage: Bacteria > Myxococcota_A > Polyangia > Polyangiales > JAWKRB01. The sequence goes on along the minus strand of JBILLI010000187.1, from coordinate 5,541 downwards.
GCGGCGTTGATGCGCGGCCCTTCGTCGGGTATCCAGAGCGCTCCCTGAAGCCCATGCGAACTCTTCCCCCGAAGGCGCTGCTCGCGGCCCTGCTCGCGCTCGCGGGGTGCGGCGCGGTCGGCGAGATCACCGACGACGACGGCGGCGGAGCCGAGGTGCTCGAGGGCGACGCGTCGATCGAAGACGCGCCCGGAGACGACGCCTCGATCACCGACGACGTGGCCCCGCGCGATGCGGCTGAGGCGGGCCAGGGGCCCGACGCCGAGGGGACGGACGCGACCGACGTCGTCGCACGGGATGCGGTCGATGTCGTTGCGCGGGACGCGGTCGATGTCGTCGCGCGGGACGCACGGGCCGCCGACGTCGCGCGGGACGCGGTCGATGTCGTCGCGCGGGACGCACGGGCCGCCGACGTCGCGTTGGACGGCGGTTGCCCCGAAGAGATGACCCTGGTGGGCGGGCGCGTGTGCGTCGACCGCTGGGAGGCCGCGCTGGAGGTCGCCGCGATGGACGGAGGCGTCGCGCCGTGGTCGCCCTACGAGAATCCCGGCACCCGCGTGGTGCGCGCGGTCGCGCGGGCGGGCGTGGTGCCCCAGGGATACATCACGGGGGAGCAGTCGCAGCGCGCGTGCATGGCCGCGGGCAAGCGCCTGTGCGCGCTCAGCGAGTGGCTCAGCGCGTGCCGCGGGCCCATGAACCTCGTGTACCCCTACGGGAACACCTACGAGCGGCGGCGCTGCAACGAGGCCCGCACACCCCATCCGGTGGTGCAATTCTTCGGCACCTCCAGCGGGGTGTTCACGTTCACCAACATGAACAACCCCGGGATCAACATGCAGCCCGACAGCCTCGCGCGCACCGGGGCCTTCACGGGCTGCGTCTCACCGTCGGGCGCGTGGGACATGGTCGGCAACCTCCACGAGTGGATCGCCGACCCCGCGGGCACCTTCAAGGGCGGCTTCTACGTCGACGCCGAGATCAATGGCCGGGGGTGCCTCTACACCACCACCGCCCACGCCTTTTCGTACCGCGACTACTCCACGGGCTTTCGCTGCTGCGCGGACCCGCGGTGAGGCCGTCAGCGAAAGCGCGGTGCGTAGGCCGTGCAGCGCGACCAGGCGCCCTGCACGCAGGTGCGCTGCCCGATCCAGCAGGTCTCAGGCGAGGGCGTGCCGTCGGTGTCGAGGTCGCAGGGCTGCGGCAGGTCGCGGGGCGAGCACGGGCACCCCGACGCGGCGACGCCGCAGAGGTCGCAGCGGTCGGTGACCGTCGGGTCCTGGTCGTCGCAGTCATCACCGAGGGCGCAGCCCCGACCGTGCCCGTCGCCGTCACCGTCGACGCAGGGATCCTCGGGCGTCAGCGGCAGCGGGGCGGCCGACACGCCCAGAGGCTCGTCGCCGCCACCACCGCGGTACGCAGGCGGCGCGTCGACGCCGGGCGCGCAGGCGGCGAGGGTCAGCGCGATGAGCAGCGCGACTGGGCGTCGGAGGGTGGTCTTCACCCTCCCGTCATCGGTGGCCCGGCAGGGTGCACGAGGGCTCCTGGAGAGGCGCGATGAGCGCGCGCCGCGTGCGTGCCAGGCACCATCGCGGCATCGGCCGGGCGTGGCCGTTGGCGCTCCTCTGCGCGCTGGGATGTGCGCCCGCGCGCTCGGCGACGCCCGACGCGGCGGTGCGGCGCGACGTGGTCACACCGCGCGACGCCGCCCTCGCCGAACCGGCCTGCGAACCAGCCCCGCGCTGCCCGACGGCCCCTCTCGAAGACCTCACTCCCCTCGACGCGGTGCCGCAATTCGCACGGCTGCAAGAGATCCTCCGAGGGCCGGACGAGGCGGTGGACGTGGCCGAGGTCTCGCTGCGGATGTCGCAGCTCCTCGACGACGCGCTCGAGCCCGACGCCGACCTCGCGCGCCTCGACGCGCTGGCCGCAGAGTTTCGCCGCGCGCTGCCCCGGGCCTGCGTCGGCCGCTGCGCGCTGCGCGCCCTCGTGCGGATGTTCCTGGGGCGCTGGCGCTTTCGCGCGGTGGTGGACCCCAACGGACTCTACGTCGACGCTCGCTACGACCTGCTCCACGACGTGCTCGCGTCGCGCGAGGGCTACTGCGAGGGGCTCTCGGTGGCCTTCCTCGCGGTGGGGCAGCGCGCGGGCCTGCCGCTCCGCGGGGTGCTCGCGCGGCAGCACGTGTATGTGCGCTACGACGGCGCCGACGGCGTGGTCGACGTAGACCTCACGCGCGAAGGTCGGGCGCCGGAGCCCGATCCCCCGTTGCCCCGGTGTGCCCCGCGGCCCGGGGTCTACAACCGCGCGCTGGGCGGCCGTGAGATGGCCGCGCAGGTGGTGAGCGTGGTGGGCATTCTCGACGGCATCGAGTCCCGCCGCGCGTGGATCGACCTCGCGGTGCAGCTCGCGCCGAACGACCCCGACCTGCGCAACAACCGCGGCGCGGACCGCGAGGCGCGCTACGACTTCGAGGGCGCGGCGGCCGACTACCGCGCGGCCGCGTCCATCGACCCCTGCGTGGCGTTCTACCGGGTGAACCTCGCCGGGGCGCTGCGGCGGGCGGGGCGCCTCGACGAGGCCGGCGCCGCCCTCGACGCGGTGGAGCGCGACGCCCGCGAGGGCGCCCTCGAAGACGACGCGCTGTACGTCTCCCTGGCCCGCGGTGACCTCGCCCTCGCGCGGGGGGACGACGCCCTCGCGGAGCGGTACTACCTCGTCGCCGCCCGTGCCGCGCCCGAGGCGCCGGTGCCCTGGGAGTCGCTCGGTCGGCTGCGGATGTTGCGCGGCGAGCACCGCGGCGCGGCCGAGGCGGTTCTGGCCGCGATGGAGCGCGAGCCCACCGCGGGGCAGCGGCTCTCGCTGGCCGAGGCGCTGCTACGCGCGGGGGATCCAGCGTGGTCGCGGGAGCTGTCGCGCGCCGAGCGCGACGACGCCGATGTCGACGAGGTGTCGTGGGTGCGCGCCCTTGCGGCGGCGGCGCAGGGGCGACCGCAGGAGGCGAGGGAGCGGGCGCTGCGCTGCCTCGAGCGGCTCGGCCCGTCGTGCCTGGAGGCGACGATTCTGATGGGCGACACCGCGGCCTCGGCGCGATGCGCGGCGGGGTGGTACGCGCTGTCATCCACGTGCCCGCTGCCGCCGCGGGACCGTGAGCGCGCGCGGGTGACATCCCTCGCGGCGGAGCGCCTGCGTCGCCTGCGCCGCGCCCCGCCCTGATTTCGACATCGCCGCCCTGTTCTGCTCTCCTCCGCGCGCCGCGCGAGGCGCGGAGAAGGGACTCACACCGCGATGGGACTGCTCGACTCGATGTTTGGCGGAGGCACCAACCTCTCGCTCACGCTGGACCGCCCGCAGGGCTCCCCCGGCGGGGTGGTCGGCGGCAACGTGCTGCTGGTGGGCGGCAAGAAGCCCCTGAGGCTCACGACGCTGCGCGTGCACCTGATCTACGTGAGCGTCGAGTCGCAGGAGGAGGGCTTCCCCAAGATCGACACGCGGGTCATCGGTGAGCAGGTCGTCGCCGCGGGCGTCGACATCGTGCCGGGCTCGCAACACCCCTTCTCGTTCCGCATCACCATCCCCCACGACACCTGGCCGTCGGCGCACAACACCAGCTACCGGATCCAGGCCGTGGCCGACATCCCCGGCGTGAAGGACCCGAGCGCCGAGCAGGACCTGCGCGTGGTCGACGCCGACCAGAACGCGCACTTCGCCCTGCCGCTGCAGGAGATCGTCAACCGCTTCCCGGGCCTGCAGGGCCGCGACGAGGACTCCCTCTGCGACGGGCTCTACCAGCTCTTTCTGGAGTGCTACTCCAACGGCGGGCAGTTCATGGAGGCCGAGCCCATGCTCGCGCACTACATGCGCACGGGCAGCGCCCGGGTGAAGCGCAACGCGCTGCAGGCGTGGGCCAACCTCGTCGACAACCGCGTGCAGCCGCAGCACCTGCAGTCGCTCTACGGCATCGCGAACACCCCGGGCCTCGACCCCGAGACCTTCGACGAGGTGATCCGCGCGGCGTGCAAGTTCGCCGAGGAGGGCGCGCTGCCGATGGTGCAGCAGCTCGTGCAGCACGCGAGCCCCCACGTGCGCAAGGTGACCGCCGAGAGCCTGCGCTTCCACGCCGCGTCGCGCTTCCCGGGCAAGCGCGAGCTGCTCACGCACATGGTGAACGACGCCGACGCGTCGGTGCGCGCCGCGGCGATCATGGCGATGGCAGATTTTCGCGACGACGCGCAGCTCATGTACGGCGTCGCCAACCACATGGACCGCGACACCGACGCCGACGTGCAGGCCGCGTGCATCGGCACGCTGAGCATGGGGCACCACCACGGCTTCGGCGAGCTGGTGCTGGCGGTGTACGAGAAGCACGCGACGAACCCGTCGCCGAAGGTGCGCGAGACCGTGGCTGAGAACCTCCACTGGCAGCCCGAGCAGTCGGTGCAGCGGGTGTGGGGCATCGTGCAGCGGCTCTGCCAGGACGAGATGCCGTCGGTGCGGCGCTCGATGGCCTTTCAGTTCGGCAACCTCGAGCGCTTCCCGCAGCTCCTGCCGCTGGCGCAGCAGCTCGCGGAGAACGACCCCAACGAGGAGGTCCGCGCCGACGCGATGCGCGGGATGTCGCGCATGGCGCCGCCCGCGCAGTACATCGCGTACCTCAACCACAAGCTCTCCCAGAACCCCAGCAAGGACATGCTCTGGGGGATCATCTCGGGCCTGCGCGACCACAACAAGGACCGCAACGCCCTCGCGCTGCTCACGCGCCTCGGGCAGCACCCCGACATGGACATCGCCAACGCCGCCCGCGACGCGATGACCTGATCGTCAGGGGACCGCGCTGTCGCATCCGAGCGCCGTCGGGCACGACGCGCACAGCTCGGTCCTCAGGAAGGTCTCGCTGCAGATCCGCCAGCCCGCGGCGGTCTCCCGCAAGAACAGACGGTAGGTCCCGCGGACCTCCTCGCACGGAAGCTTCCCCGACGACCGCTGCGCGCGCCCCGGTTCGCGCTGAAGCATGCGCACCGCGGCGCGTCGCAGCGGTCCACCGCCGCAGCTCGCGTGGTCCGCCTCGCCGGGCGTCAGTGCCTCCGGAACCGAGAGATGAAGCTCCGCGCCGGGCTCTGGTTCGAAGCGCCAGCCGCTCGTCGTGAAGAGCGCCGTCCAGTGGCGTGACATCTGTGTCGGCGACGCCAGACGGGGATCGCCGTTGATGCGCACCGCGGGCGCGTAGAGCTGCGCCGCGACGACGGGCGGCAGCGCGCGGGTCGCCATCGCACGCAGCCACGCGTGGGCCACGGCCGCCGCGGGGTCGGAGGGCGCGATGGGCGCGGGCGGTTCGACGGGACGCGTGTGGTGACCGAGCAGCCAGCCGCCGCCCACGAGGATGCCGACCAGCAGAATCACCGCGAGCCCCCACAGCGCGTGGCGCGGGCGCGTCACCGGGGCGATCGGGGTGTCGCCGAGGAAGGGCGCGGCCGCCGCGATGGCCTCGCGCGCGTCGGCGAAGCGATGCGCCGGGTCCCAGCTCACGCAGCGCGCGAACCACGC
>JBILLI010000186.1:0-11628 GCA_044376155.1 Polyangiales bacterium | reverse complement strand
GAGCTTCTCGACGGGGTACTCGCGGGTGTAGCCGTAGCCGCCGAAGATCTGCACGGCGTCGGTGGTGACCTCCATCGCCGCGTCGGCGCTGAAGGCCTTGGCGTAGGCGCTCACCACCGAGTCGAGCTGGCCCTGGTCGATGAGCCACGCGGCCTTGTGCGTGAGCAGCCGCGAGGCCTCGTACTTGATGGCCATCTCGGCGAGCATGAACTGGATCGCCTGGTGCTGCGCGATGGCGACACCGAAGGTCTTGCGCTCGAGGGCGTAGGCGCGGCTCTCCTCGAGGGCGCGGCGGATGACGCCCGAGGCGCCCGCGGCGATCCACGGGCGCGAGCGGTCGAAGGTCTTCATCGCGACCTTGAAGCCGTTGCCCTCGGCCCCGACGACGGCGCTGGCGGGCACCTTCACGTCTTCGAGGATCACGTCGCAGGTCTCGCTCGCGCGCTGGCCGAGCTTCTGCTCCTTGCGGCCGATCTTCACCCCGGGGGCGTCGGCGTCGACCACGAACATGGTGATGCCCTTGTGGCGCAGGGCCTTGTCCTTCGTGGCGAGCACGGTGAAGAAGCGCGCGTGGCCGGCGTTGGTGATCCAGCGCTTCTGGCCCGAGATCACGTACTCGTCGCCGTGGCGCTCGTACTTCGTGGAGATGCCCGCGACGTCGCTGCCGGCGTCGGGCTCGCTGCACGCGTACGACGCGAAGCAGGGCTCGTTCACCAACATGCCGAGGTACTTGGACTTCTGCGCGTCGGTGCCGGCGACGAGCAGGGGCATGGCGCCCAGCATGTTGCCCGCGATGGTGGTCTTCACCGCGACACAGCCGTAGGCGATCTCTTCGAGCACCAGGCAGTGGTCGAGGCACGAGAGCCCGGCGCCGCCGTACTCCGCGGGGATCTCCAGGTTCGCGAGGCCGAGCTCGTGGGCCTGGGCGAAGACCTCGGAGGGGAACTTCTCCTTCTCGTCGAGCTCCGCGGCGACGGGGATCACCCTCTCCTTCGCGAATCGCTTCGCGAGGTCGACCATCTGTCGCTGCTCTTCGGACAGTTCAAACCCGTACATCCGTGCGCTCTCCTCTCGGGGCATGCGCGATAGCACGTCGACGCCCCGCGGGGAACGCTTGACGCGGCCCGCCCGACGGGACGATCACCGTGCCATGCGTGACGACCACACCCCGGCGCCGCCCGAGGGGGCGCGGCTGGATTTCAGCGAGGCCATGTCCTACGGCGACTACCTCGCGCTGGACGCGGTGCTCGGCGCGCAGCACCCGCGCAGCAAGGCCCACGACGAGCTGCTGTTCATCGTGCAGCACCAGACCACCGAGCTGTGGATGAAGCTGGTGATCCACGAGGTGACCACCGCGATGGCGCACGTGCGGGCCGACAAGCTCGCGCCGGCCTTCAAGATGCTCGCGCGGGTGTCGCGGGTGATGGAGCAGCTGCTGCAGGCGTGGAGCGTGCTCAGCACCCTCACGCCCAGTGACTACATGACCTTTCGCGCGGAGCTCGGGCAGTCGTCGGGCTTTCAGTCGTACCAGTACCGGGTCATCGAGTTCGCGCTGGGGAACAAGAACCCGGTGATGGCCCGTCCCCACGCGCACCGCGAGGACCTGCACGACCCCGTGCAGGCGGCCCTGAACGCCCCGTCGCTCTACGACGAGGCCATCGCGCTGCTGCACCGCCGGGGCTTCGCCATCGCGCCGGAGTGCCTCGCGCGGGACTGGTCCCAGCCCTACCGCGCGCACCCCTCGGTGGAGGCGGCGTGGCTCGCGGTGTACCGCGACACCGCCACGCACTGGGACCTCTACGAGCTCGCCGAGAAGCTCGTGGACCTCGAAGACGCCTTTCGCCAGTGGCGCTTTCGACACGTCACCACCGTCGAGCGCGTCATCGGGTTCAAGCGCGGCACCGGCGGCACGGCGGGGGTGGCGTACCTCCGAAAAATGCTGGAGGTCAGGCTCTTTCCTGAATTGTGGGACCTGCGCACGACGCTCTGATCCGGGGCGATGGCCCGTTTCTCCCCCGCGGGTCCCGGAGCGTCGCGGCGGGACGCCCCCGCGGCGGGGGGCTGGCCCGAGGAAAACCCTTGGAAGTCTGCACGGCACACAGACTGCTGATCGGGCGGTGTGTCTCGGCAACGTCCGTCGTCCCGCGCCCGCGAGGCCACTCCCGCGGAAGCGAGGCGCCCACCCCCTGCACCTCCGTCGGAAACAAGGTTCTACGGAGGGTGGGTCGCGCTCGCGGTGGTGGGCGCGCTCTTCGCGTTGCAGTTTCGCGCAGGTCCGTCGGTCCCCCGCGACGCCGCGGCCCCCCCGGCCAGCAACGGGCGCGTGTGGCCCGGGCACATCGAGACCGCCCCCCGCTGGGTGGTGCCCCCGTCGGATCACATCCACGCCACGCTCTGCCGGGAGTTCCGCCGTGAGGTCTGGACGCCCTCCGAGGCCGTCTCCGACGCGCTGTTGCAGAGCGCCTTTCCCCCCGCGGCGCGGGCGACGGTGCTGGCCACGCGCCACTGTCAGCCCGACGGGTGCACCCAACAGCTGACGGGCGAGGCCCTGCGCGCCATCTCCCGGGCGCAGCGCGGTGAGCTCAGCCGGGCGCTGGGCGCATGGGCGGCCAACACGTTCTACGCGATGCCCATGCACCGCCCCGAGGGTCGGCCGCCCTTCGCCGAGACCCCCGGCCTGCCCGCAGACGCCCGCGAGGCGCTCCGGTCGGTGACCTGGGACGACGCCGGCGGCGAGAGCGTGAGCGCCCCCCGCGCGATCTGCGACGCGGGCCTCCCCGACGCGTCCCTCCTCGCCGCGCTGCGCGCCCTCTGGAGCATCCCCAGCGTCAACCTCACCGTGCGCGTCGATCACCCCGACGAGCTCGACGGCATCGCGCGCTATTGGTCCTGGGGGCGCGACCCCGCGACGGTCTCTGCCCAGCTCCGCACGCGCCTGCCCGCGGGCAGCGGCGGGGTCAGCGTCAACGATCTCCTCCCGACGCGCGTCGCGTCGCGGGTCTTCACCTACGCCCCCGTCGAGGGGGATCACCACAACTGCCTCAACGCCGTGCTCTGCGACGACGAGTCGTGCCCCGAGGTGCTCGACGGCCCCGAGGCCGAGGCGCGGCTCACGCGGCTCTTCACCCGCGTCGGCAGCATCGACGATCTGCGCGCGGGCGACGTGGTGGTCTGGCGCGACGAGGGCGGCGCCATCGCCCACGGCGCGGCCTGGCTCGCGGGTCGTTGGCTCTTCACCAAGAACGGCGTGTCGTTCCTGCGCCCGTGGCACGTCGCGCCCTTCGACGCGATCCAGCGGAGCTACCGGCACGCGACGCGGGTGGAGTACTGGCAACGCCGCTGAGGGGCTCACGACAGCATCGAGAGGGCGAGGCGCACCAGGGTCTTCATCTCGAAGGGCTTCTGCAGACACGCGGTCATCGGGTCGGGCTCGCGCCACGCGCGGTCCTCGGCGAGGATCACCACCCGCGGCACGGCGGGGGCCTCGGCGGCGGCCGAGGCGTGGTGCATCAGCTCCTCACAGAGGATGAAGCGCAGCGCGGCCCCCAGCGCGGCGTTGATGCGCATCGCGGCCTCGGCGGTGCCCGCCTCGTGCACGGTGAAGCCCACGCTCCGCAGGGCGCGCACGCAGGCCTGACGCAGCTCGGGGTCGATCACCGCCACGAGGCACGGGGCCCCGTCGGCGTCGCGACGCCCCTGCGGAAGTGTAACCCGCGAGGGCCGGGGCGACGCCTCGCTGCGCGGGAGGATCACCCGAAACGTGCTCCCCGCCCCGGGCGCGCTCTCGACCTCGATGCGCCCTCCCGCGCGCTGCACGAGCATCCGCGTCGTCGAGAGCCCGATGCCCGTGCCGAGCCCCCGGGGCTTGGTGGTGAACAGCGGCTCGAAGATCCGCCGCTGCACCTCGGGGCTCATCCCCACGCCGTCGTCGCGCACCTCGAGCACGGCGTCGTCGCCCTCCTCCGCGACCCTCACCCGCAGCGTGCCGCCCGCGGGCATGGCGTCGCGGGCGTTCACCACGAGGTTGAGCAGCACCTGCTCCAGCGCGGTGGCGTCGAGGTCCACGAGGGCGCCCGGGCGGTGCCGCGGGAGGTCCAGCGAGCAGCGCACCGCCGACCCCGCCACGCGCGTCGCGAGGTGCCACGCGTCGGCGACGGTCTCGGCCAGCGAGACGGTGCCCTGCACGTCCGACGCCCCGCGGGCGAAGTCCAACAGCCTGCGGGTGAGCAGCCCGCCTCGCCGCGACGCGTCGAGCACGTCGTCGAGGTCGCGCATCTGCTCCGGCTCGTGCGCCGCGCCCCGCGCGAACTCCGCCGAGGCCACGATCGAGGTGAGCACGTTGTTGAAGTCATGGGCGACGCCCGCGGCGAGCTGCCCGATGGTCTCGAAGCGCTGCGCCTCCGCGAGGGCGGCCTCGGCCGCGCGCTGACGGGTCACGTCCTTGTGGAACACCAGCATGTGCGAGACGCGATCGCGCCCGGCGCGCACGGGCGAGAGGCTCACCTGCGTCCAGAACTCGGTCTCGCGACCGCCGCGCACCAGCTCCTCGGCGGGCTGCAGCCGACGCATCGCCTCTCGCAGGCGTTGCACCGCGGGCTGTGACGGGTCCGCGGCGAGGAAGCACGGGGGGTTCCCCAGGATCACCTCGCGCGGCATCCCCGCCATCGCGCAGAACGCGTCGTTGACCCGATCGATGACCCGCAGTTCGCCCTGCACCGCGACCAGCGCGATGCCCACCGTGGCGCTCGCGACGGCGGCTTCGTACACCCGGCTCTCGACGTCGGCGCGATGCCGCGCGAGGGCCAGCGGGAGGTTCACCGCGAGCACCTCGGCCGACACGGGCTTCATCAAGAACCCGTAGGGGCCCACCGCCGCGGCGCGTCGCGCGAGGTCCGCGTCGGCGCGCCCCGAGACGAAGACCACGGGCACATCAAGCCGCTGGCGGATCGCCAACGCCGCGTCGATCCCATCGACCGGCCCCGCCAGCGCGACGTCCATCAGCACCAGGTCCGGCGGCCGTCGCGCGACCTCCTCGAGCGCGCACGCCGCGTCCGCGCACGCCACCGACGCCGTGAAGCCCAGCGACTGCACGCACCACAAGAGCGACTGCGCCACCGCGGGATCGTCGTCGACCACCAGCACCCGGCGATGCGCGCCGAGCTCCGCCTCGCGCACAGAGCCCCCGCACGACGCCTCGACCAGGGCATCTTCCGACCCCTGCTCTCTCCATGCTGGATGCGGGTTGAGGCTCATCCCCCGCCCCCAGAGCAACCCCTGCGCCAGGGTGCCGCAGCGCGAGGGCTGCCGCGGAAATCATGGAAGTCCCTGCGCGTCGAGACCGTGGACCGTTCTTGGCTGGAACAACGCCCGACGCCGCACCCGCTGCGCGAAGGCCCTGCGCACATTGTGCAGAGGCACCGCCGCACGCTGCGCCCCCGCGCACGAACCGTGTGCGACGCCCCTCGCAGCCCGCGCGAGGACACCACGCGGTGCGCCGGTCCTTGCACAGTGGCGATGCAGGGTCAGTCGGGAAGGTTGTTGAAGACGTTGCCGCTGCGGTCCTGCGCGGTGTCGAGGAGCGTGCGGAGGAAGTCCACGCGGCGCAGCTCACGCACCGACGCGCCGACGCTGCCCTCGACGAGCTCGTAGCCCATGAGGGCGAAGACCCGTCCGCGCCAGAAGATCGGGCGGGCGTTGCCGTACCAGTCCGCGCACGAGGCGACGCAGTGGTCGTCCACCGCGCGGGCGGTGCCGCTGCGCAGGGATCCGAGCTGTTGAAAGCGCAGCCCGCGCACGCCGAGGAAGAGCACCGAGCTCGACACGTTGCGAAGCTGGCTCCAGCCCCCGCCGTCGGCGCCGTTGGTCACAGGCAGGCCCAGCACACCCTCGCGGTCGCCGCTGGGGTTGTAGAAGAACCCGTGGGAGCGGGACTCTCCCTGCGACGCGCCGCGCACCGTGTGGGTGCCCGCGAGGGCGGGCGTCTCGTCGAGGGCGATGGCGCTGAAGGTGAGCCCGCCGGCCTCGTTGCCCACCGCGAGCGCGTCGCGGCCGATGGGCTCCAGGCGCTCGACGCTGTGCGTGACCTCGATGCGGGTCGTTCGGTCTCGAACGATGTCGTAGACCTGCACGGGGTGGGTGCTCCCCGGGGTGGTGCCGCCGTGCCAGCCCGCGCCCATGCCGTACAAGAGATGGTCGCCCACGAAGCGGTTCTGCATCGCGTACGAGTTGCCCTCGATGCGCGGGAGCCCGCGGTAGGCGCGGCCCTCCATGGTGGGCACCTCGGCGTTGAAGCGCGCGACGGGGACGCGCAGAAAGCCCACGTCCCCCGCGGTGTTCTCAGATCCCCACATCGCGTCGCCGCGGCCCTCGGCGCGCACCACCACGCGCAGGGTGTCGCCGCGCTCGTCGAAGGAGAACTGGTCCAGCGGCGCGCCCCGGGCCTTCACCGCGCCGACGCCCGAGCAGTCGAGGGGCATGCGGTAGAGCACCGCGGGGGGCGGGCCCTCGTGGTCCACGGGGTTGTGCCGGCGACCGTAATGAGACCGGGGCTGGCCGTTGACCCAGAGGTACACCGCGCCGCCCGAGACGTAGAAGTTCCGCCCGTCGGGGCCCACCACGCCCACCGAGCGGCAGTTGAACCCGCGGTTGGAGAGGTCACACGACATCACCGTATGGATCATCGGCTGCCACCCGACCTCCTGCACCGGGCGGTACACCCGCGCGTAGTCCATCACGGTCTCCCACGCGCCGTCGGGCGTGTGGCGGATCGCGGGCAGGGTCATCTCGTCGCCCGCGGCGAAGCGCAGCGGCACGGGCATGTACATCACCAGGTGGTGCCCCACGAGGCGGCTCGCATAATTGCGCGCGGAGTAATAATCACTGCTGCGCACGAAGAGCGTGTCGCGCCAGCGGATGTTCCCCTCGGCGTCGATGTCGAAGAGCCCGACCTCCGACGCGGTCGCGCGGTACGAGTACCCGATGACCACGATGGTGTTCCCGTCGATGAGCATCTCGTCGTACCAGCCGCCGGGCTGCCGACCGCGCCCGTAGGCGTCGACCATCGAAACAGGCGTGAGCCGGTCATCGCCGAGGCGCACGGAGAAGAGACGTCCGCGACGCAGCACCACGAGGTGCTGGCCGTGCATCTTCACGATGTCGCCCTCGTCCACGCCCTCGACCTGGTTGTTGGTGATGGAGTCACTCCCGTTGGGCGGTGAGCCCGGCGCGTTGCCCTGGGCCCCGTCGGCGCTGGCCGAACGCTCCGCGCGACGGGCCACAGGCGCCGACCCGCTCGCGGCCTGCGCCGCCGGCGGTGCAGGCGCGGCGGAGGGCGCGACGGGCACGGGCGCGCCGGCCGCGGCCTCGGCGGCCATTCCCCCATAGCCGATGGTCCCGATGCCGCCGAGACCTCCGCGGTTGCGCGCGGGTTGGTTGCGCGCCCTCAACCACGCGGTGAGCGCGTCGCGCGTGCGAAAGGGCGTGAGGCGGGACGTGGGCGCGTTGGGATCCCCGGCGTCGGCCGCGGGCACGTCGCGCACCACGGGCACGTCGGTGCTCGGCGGAGGCGGCGGCGGAGACGGGGGTGCCTTCGGGCAGCCCGTGGACGCGAGGGTGACGGCGAGGAGCGCGGCGCGGTGTTTCATGAATCCTCCGACCCGCGACGGACGCGGATCCTGGGGAAAAGTTCCCCTCGATGTGAGCGCGGAATGGGACGCTACCGACCGACGTAGGCTTGGAGATTTCGGTCGGGGCGCACGAGCAGCACCACCTGCCGCTCGACGAAGACCTTGCGAAAGGTGATCCAGAGAAAGGGCCAGGCCCACGCGCGCACGTCGACCTGCTCGCGCCCGCCGCGCCCCTCGATCCACCCGTCGAGCACGCCGCGCACCTGCTGCATCACGTCTTCGAAGCGATACCCGTGAAACGACGGCTCCCGCTCGGGGCCGCCGCGGTACGGGCCGCCCCCGAAGTGCGCGTGATCGAGGTCGTAGCGCAGGCAGTCGGGCGGGAGAAAGCCCTTCGGGTCGAGCAGGGTGGTGAGGCCGTTCTCCAGCGCGAGGGGCACGTCGGGCACGTACGCGTAGTCGATCCCCGAGGCGTCGCCCGGGGCCACGGCGTCGTCCTCGACCCGCTTCGGCCGCGCGCGGATCAGCAGCGCCGCGAGGGGTCGCACCGTCACGGGCGTCCACGCGAGCACGTCGACCGGGGCGCGCCGCCACCACACCCGCGTGCGCACCTCACACTTCGCACCGCGCGCGCGCTCCAGCGAGGGGAGGTACCGCTCCAGGTCGTCGTCGGTCATCTCAGCCCCCGGCCACCGGCGGGATCACCGCGACCTCGGCGCCCTCGCGCAGCGGGGTGTCATCGCGGGCGTACTCCCCGTCCACCGCGATGCGGAGCGACCCCCGGTGCGCGCTCAGCGCGGGGTGTTGCGCGCAGAGCGCGTCCATCGCGTCGCGCGCCACGGCGCCCTCGGGCAGCGCGAGGGGGAGTTCCCGCGCGCCCACCACCTCACGCGCCGCGGCGAAGAGCAGCACCCGTACGTTCATCACACCTCCGAGAGCAGCGTGCACGGCAGCACCGTGCCCGCGTTCAACTCCGCGACCTCGGCGGGCACCCGCGCCACCGCGTCGGCCCACGCGAAGCTCGTGACCGCGCCCGAGGCCTGGTTGTCGAGCGGCTCGGCCACCAGCCCGTGGGCGTCGCGAGAGATCCGCACGCGCAGAAACTCCGTGCGCCCCGCCGCGCGCTTCACCGCGCGAGACAGCCGCGCGTCGACCTCGGCGGGCACCGGCCGGCGGTCTCCCTGCATCGCGCGGATCAGCGGCGCCGCGAAGAGCGCGAAGGTCAGCGCCGCCGACGAGGGGTTGCCCGGGAGCCCCAGCACCCGCACGGTGTGACCGTCGCGCGTGCGGGCGCCCAGGGCCACGGGCTTGCCCGGCTTGATGGCGACCTTCCAGAAGTCCAGCGCGACCCCCTCGGCCTCGAGCGCGGCGCGCACCACGTCGTGGTCGCCCACGCTCACGCCGCCGATGGTGAGCACCAGGTCATTGCGCTGCAGGGCGTTGCGCAACACCGCGCGGGTGCCGTCGAGGTCGTCGGGGGCGCGGCGAGAGAGCGAGGCCACCCCACCCACGCTCGCCACGAGGCCCGCGAGGGTGGGTCCGTTGGCGTCGAGCACGGTGCCGCCCTCGGGGTCGTCGCCGAGGTCGCGGAGCTCATCCCCCGTCGAGACCACGGCCACGCGCGGACGCGCCGCCACGGTGACCCGCGCGCGCTCGGCGGTGGCGAGGAGCATCAGGGCCCACGGGGTGATGCGCGTGCCCGCGGGGAGCACCACGTCGCCCGCGCGCACGTCTTCGCCCGCGCGCCGGAGGTGCGCGCCGGGCTTCGGCCGCGCGCGGAGGGTGACCGTGGGACCGTCGCGGGTGGTGTCTTCTTGCATCACCACCGCGTCGGCGCCGTCGGGGGGACGCGCGCCGGTGAAGATCCTGCACGCCGCGCCGGCGTCGAGGGGCGGTGGGAGGGCCGCGCCCGTGCGGCTCTCAGAGACCACCGGCAGGGACCACGGCCCGTCTCCCGCGAGGTCTGCGACCCGCACGGCGTAGCCGTCCATCGCGCTGTAGTCGAACGCCGGCATGGGGCGGCGGGCGGTGAGGTCGTCGGCGAGCACGCGGCCCACGGCGTCGGCGAAGGCCACGCGCTCCTCGCCCACGCGAGAGACCCCGGCGAGCACCCGCGCGCGCGCGTCTTCGAAGGAGAGCAGGCTCATGGTGGGCTCGTGGTTCTGCACGCTTCCGACAGAATCCGCAACGAGGCGGGCGTCGCGCGATGGCGTGGAAGCTTCGGCGACTTCGCGGTACGGTCGCGCCGAAACGATGGGGAACGAGACGTCGCGCACAGGTTCGTCGGCATGGATGGCCGAGACGCCCGTCGTCCCCTACAGCCCGACGCCCACCCTCGCCCCGCCGCCGCAGGCGCTCGTCGCGGGTCGCTACGCGCTCGGACGGGTGCTGGGGCGCGGCGGGCACGCGAGCGTCTGGGAGGCCGACGACCGCGTCTCGCGCGCGGCGGTCGCGTTGAAGCGGTTTCACCACCAGGGCGGCCCGTGGACCGCCCGCATTCGCCGGGAGATCGCGGCGCTGCGCATGCTTCGCGTGCCCGGGGTCGTGCAGCTCCTCGACGAGGGCGTCGACGACGAGGGCGCGTTCGTGGTGATGGAGCGGGTGCAGGGGCACGCCTTCCCGGGGCGCGAGGCGCCGGTCGCGTGGGAGCGCCTTCGCCCGACGCTCCTCGCGCTGCTGGAGACGCTCGCGCGCGTTCACGCCCGGGGCGTGGTGCACCGGGACATCAAGCCCGCGAACATCCTCGTGCGCGACGATGGCACGCCCGTCGTGCTCGACTTCGGCATCGCGCGGTGGGACCTCGGGGGCGTCATCACCAGCCACGGCGAGGTGCTGGGCACGCCGCTGTTCCTCGCGCCCGAACAGCTCCAGGGTGAGCCGGTCACGCCCGCGACGGACCTCTACGCCCTGGGCGTGATGCTCTACGAAGCGCTCAGCGGGTCCATGCCCTTCGACGGCCCCACGCTGCAGGGGGCGATGTACGCGCGGCTCTTCACCGACGCCCCCTCCCTGCGCAAGCACGCGCCCGACGCGCCGCAGGAGGCGGTGGAGCTCGTCGCGCGCCTCCTCGCGCGCAGCCCGGCGGATCGTCCGCAGTCGGCCGACGACGTGCTCCGCGGGCTCACGTCTCCCGCGGCGGCGCGGGGTCGGGGCGTGCCCTGGCTCGGCGACCGCGCGGTCGTCACGTCGCTGCTCGACGCGGTGCGGGACGGGCGCAGCGCCGACCTCACGGGCCCTCCCCGGTCCGGCCGCACGCGGTGCCTCGCGGAGTGTGGGCACGCGCTCCAGGCGATGGGCAGGCGCCCCCGCTGGGTGCAGGCGTCACCCGAGCCCTTCGGCAGCATCGAGGAGATCATCGCCCCGATCCGCAGCGACTCGCTCGCCGACGCGGTCCTCGAGGCGCGGCAGAGCCTGCGGCAGCAGCTGCGCGACGGCGCCGTGTTGCTCTGCGACGACGTCGATCGCATCGACCCGCTGAGCGCCGAGGTGATCCACGGGCTGCGCGCGGAGGGGCCGGTGCTGCGCGCGCTTGACGAGACGCACGAAGACGCCGCCCAGGCCCACCGCATCGCGCCCCTCGACGCGCAGGCGTTGATGGGGCTCGTGGAGGGCACCGAGCGGCTCTTTCACCTCCGCAGCGACGCGGCGACGCTGCTCCGTGGTGCGTCGGGGGGATGGGCCGCCGCGGTGCACGACACGCTCGACGCGTGGACGCGCAGCGGCGTCGCGCGCCGGGTGGGGGAGCGGGTCTACGTCGACCGCGAGGGCATCGCGCGGGCGCGCAACCTGCGCTGGCATCGGGGAGGCCGCGCCGCGCACCGCACCCTCACGCCGCCGCCGCGCGCGGAGCTCTTGCAGCTCCATCACGCGATGGAGCTCGCGGGCCCCCACGCCACGGTCGCGCTGCTGTGCAGCGTGTTGGAGCTCACCCCGTGGCGCATCGAGGCCATGCTCGTGCAGCTCGTCAGCGCGCGCGTCGCGCGGCGCACCGAGGACGGGGTGT
>JBILLI010000185.1:0-11629 GCA_044376155.1 Polyangiales bacterium | reverse complement strand
GAAGGGGTGCGGCAGGGGCGTGGGGATCGGCGGCGCGGGGGGCGCCGGGATCAGCACCATGTGAATGTCCACCCCGAGCACGGGGTCGCCGAACTTCGCTGCGACGAGCATCAGCCGTTCCCCCCTGCGCCCGAGATCGTTCGCACGTGCGCAGCCTGCGCGTGCAGCCCGTGTCGGGTGAGCAGCGCCGCGAGGGACTCTCCCGTCTGCGCCAACGTGCCCGCCGCGCGGGTCTCCGCGGGCTCCGCCGCGCCTTCGTCCACCGCGGTCTGCCATGCCGCGAGGGCGCCGCGCTCATCGCCCATCATCAGCGCGCAGGAGCCCGCGAGGCGCAGGCCCTCGACCCGCAACATGGGGACGTTGCCCTCCTTCGCGGCGTCGGCCGCGCGGGCATACGCGGCCCCGGCGTCGCCGTGACGTCCCGCGGCGAGGAAGGTCCCGCCGAGGCCCATCCAGGCCTGGCAGGTCACGGGGTGGAGCTTCGCGTCGCGCGACACCGCGATGGCCTCTTGATAGGCCTGCACCGCGCGGTCGCGGGCACCGGCGGCGAGCGCGAGGCTCGCGAGGGCGATGAGGGTCGACGCCTCCTCGGCGGGCATCGCGTGCGTCTGGCAGAGCGCGCGGGCCTCGCCGAACTTCGTCGCCGCCGTCGCGAGGTCGTTGCGTTGCAGGGCGACGGCGCCGCCCATGAGCATCCCGCGGAGCGCGCGGCCCACCTCGGGTGAGGGCACGGGACGCCCCGTGGCGGCCTCCACCGCGGCGCGTTGTTCGGGCGAGAGGGCGGGGGGTGGGGCGGTGGGCGGACCGGCGCTGGCGGGCGCGCCGTCGAGCGTCGCGAGGTAGTCCATCAACGCGGCCTGATCGACCTCGAAGCGCACGTGCCGCGCCTCTGGGAGCAGCGCGCGCGCGGGGCCGTCGGGGAGGTCGTGGACCCAGCGATGCACCGCGGGCGAGAGGGGCGCCTGGAGCCACGCCGTGAGCACCGCGCGCCAGGCGTCGACGTCACCGATCTGCTTGGGGCACAAGGCGATGATCACGCCGTCGAGGGCGGGGCGCACGGCGTGCTGCATGGCCTCGGCGACGGCCACGGCGCGGGCGGCGGGGGGACGTCGGTCGAGGTCGCCCGGGAGGGAGAGCGGGGGGAAAATCAGTCCGTCCTTCGCGGCGCCTTCGCGCAGGGCGTCGTGGTCGCCGCGGAGCTTGTCGGCGAGGGCGGCGAAGTAGGCGTCGGCGTCGGTGAAGGGCGCCTCGTGGAGCACCAGCGGCCGTCGGTTCTCGGCGGACCACTCCACCATCCGCAGGGTCTTCACGAGGTCGCCGCGGTCGGTGGACGAGGCCACGAGGCGCAGGGGCATCGCGGGGTGCAGCGCCTCGGCGCGGCGAAGCGCGAGCTTGAACGCTTCGGAGGCGACGGTGATGGGGTCCATCGCGCGCTCAGTTGATCTTCACGAGGCCGCCCGTGACCTCGACCATGCCGCCCGCGATCTTCACGGTGGCGCCGTTGATCTCCACGCCCGCGCCCGAGAGCTTGATGGTGGACCCGCCGCCCGAGATGGTGACCTCGCCGCTGCCGCTGACCGAGATGGTCGCGCCCTGAAAGACCCCCTCGGAGCCCGCGGCGATGGTCACGTTGGCCGACGCGTCGACGTTCACGTCCCCGCCGGCGCTGGCGTTGATGTCCCCGCCGGTCTTGAGGGTGGCGTCGCCGCCGACATCGGCGCTGAGGTCGCCGCTGACCTCCAGGGCGTCGTCGCCGCCGACCTTCGCCGAGCGGTCGCCCGCGACGTCGAGGGCGTCGTCGCCGCCCACGGTGGTGGTCTGGTCGCCGTCGACGCTGGCGGTGCGGTCACCCCCCACCGACTGCTTCTGGTCTCCGCCCACGGAGGTGCTCTCGTCGCCGCCCACGGTCGCCGTGCGGTTGCCGCCGATGGTGATGGACTCGTCGCCGTCCACCGCCTCGGTGCGGTTGCCGTGCACGGTGATGGTCTCGTCGATGTTCACCACCTCGGTGCGGTTCTGCTCGACGGTGGTCTTCTCGTCCTTCTTGACGGTCTTGGTGCGGTTGCCGCTCACCGTGAGGGTCTGGTCGCCGCCGACGCTCTCGGTGTCGTTCACGTCCACGGTGTTGGTGTGGTGGTTCTTCACCCGGGTGGTGTGGTCGTGCTCCACCACCTCGTTGAAGTCCTTCTGCGCGTGGAGGTAGATCTCCTCGGCGCCCGCGAGGTCCTCGAAGCGGATCTCGTTCGACCCGCCGCCCCCCGGCGACGAGTTGCTCTTGATGGTGCTCTTGGTCTTCTCGTCGGGGAGCGCGTAGGGCGGGGTGTTCTGCCCGTTGTAGACGCAGCCCGTGACCAACGGTCGGTCGGGGTCGCCCTCGAGGAACTGCACCACCACCTCCATCCCGATGCGCGGGATCCACACGAAGCCCCACCCCGCGCCGGCCCAGGGCTGCATCACCCGCACCCAGCACGAGCTCTTCTCGTCGCGCGCGCCCTCGCGGTCCCAGTGGAACTGCACTTTGATGCGCCCGTGCTCGTCGGTGTAGATCTCCTCGCCCGCGGGGCCGGTCACCGTGGCCGTCTGCACCCCGCCGACCTTGGGCTTCGGATAGACCCGCGCGGGTCGAAACACCACGTCTTCGGCCGCGCAGGTGAAGGTGTTGCGGTAGCGCTCCTGGGCGGCGGTGTCGTTGGCGTCGCTGGTGATCTCCTCGGGTGCGAAGCCCTCGTGCTCGACCCGGGTGAGCACGTACTTCGCGTCGAGGGCGGCGTCGCCGTGGCCCTCAAGCTCGAAGCGCATCCCCGCGGCGAAGCCCGTGACGTAGCCGTCGCCGCGAAAGGTGCGGTCGCCCTGGGCGTGGCCCTCGCGTCGCAGGCGGGACTGCACCGCGCCGTCCTCGGCGGTGTACCTCGGGTTGCTGTACTCCCCGATGGTGAGCCCCGCGGGGTACTCGAAGACCTCGCGGTCCATGCCGTTGGGGTCGGTGCCGCGGCTCTCGCGGGTGAGGTCGAGGGTGGGCTGGGTCCAGTCGAAGTCTCGCACCACCACGCTGGTGCTGTTGATCTGGCGGTTCTGCTCGAAGTGCCGCACGGTCTCGACGGCCATGGTGCCGCCGCCGTCGCCCACGATGGGCACCGGGCCCGCGTCGAGGGTGAGCACGTCGCCGAGGGGCTCGAAGGCGTCGAAGAGCACCAGGGTCTCGGCCGCGGGGTCGCTGAAGTCAAAGCAGTACCCGATGCCCTCTTCGGCGAGCAGGCGCTGCACGAAATCGAGGTCGCTCTCGCGGTGCTGCACGCAGTACTCGCGCACGGGGTACTCGCGGGTGAGGTCCAGGCGCACCGTGCGGGAGAAGGGCGAGAGGCCCGCGTCGAGCACCTTCTTGACGATGTCGGGGACCTTCATCTCCTGAAAGATCCGGGAGTTCACCCGCTGCGCCAGGGCCAGCAGCGCCGGGGCGAGGTGCACCCGGCAGAGCAGGTGGCCCGCGGTGGTGCCGTGGTGCTCCACGCGCCGCGCCACGCCCACCACGTTGCGCGTCTGCGCGTCGCGCGTGATCTCCAGCAGCGCGCCCTGACCCAGCAGCGCGCCGGGGTCGGCGGTGAGGTCCTCGTTGGCGAGGTCGAGCACGACGTCGAAGGGCTCGGAGAGCGCCTCACGGCCGTGCAGCCGCACGACGCGCCAGTGGGTCCCAGGTTCACCCTGAGACGAGAAGCTGAACTTCACCTTGTGGTGCACATCGACCATCGCGCCGCCGCCTCCGCGTGCCAGAGACTGCACCCCGGGGCCCGGCCGTACAAGCGTGGGCGTCAGCGCGCGGGGCCGAGGCGGGTGGACATCGTCGCGCGGCCGCCGGTGGCGCGCTCGAAGGAGAGCAGGGCGTTGTGCGGGGTGTCGTTGCCGAAGATCGACGCCCAGCGCTCGAGCGCGTCCATGCGCTGCGCGCTCACGGGCACGGCCGAGAAGACCACGAAGGCGCCGCGGAACGCCCGCTGCTCCGCGGGCGCGGGCGCGCGCTCGCCATGTACGCCCACGATCTCGTCGAGGGACACGGTGTGCGTGCCCGTGACCTCGAACACCATGCGCCGGGTGGCGGTGTCGGTGGAGACGAAGTGCGCGCCGTCGAGCACGGTGAAGGGGCCGCCCACCTCGGCGCGGGGGATGAGCCCCATGAGGTAGAGCTCGATGGGCGCGAAGGGGCGCGAGTCGCCGCCGTTGGCGTTGGGGCCGAAGGTGGCCACCGTGACCCGGATGATCCCGTCGGGCTCGGGCATGCAACCGGGCGGGCGCGCGCCGGCGGGGACGCGGCACTGCAGGGTGTCTCCGTCGAAGCCCCCGTGCTGCCCGTTCACGCTCGCGACGCCCCAGTGCGCGCCGAAGTTCGTGTCGCGGTCGCGCCCGAACCCGAAGCGCGCGTCGAGGAACATCGACCAGTAGTGCAGGGTCTCGTGGAGCGTGGGCCCGTTGCCGCCGGCGCTGAAGTTCACGCCGATGGCGCCCTTGAGCCGGGTGGCGGCGGCGGGGTAGCGGGTGTTGTTGGTGACCCGGGTGATCCCGGTGCCGGGCATGGGCTGACGGCGCACGGGGGTGAAGCGCGCCGCGGCGGTGGCGCCGGTCACGGGGCCGTCGGAGAAGATGTAGACGAAGTCGTACTCGTCGGCGAAGTGCTCAAAGAAGCGCCCCGCGGAGACGTAGAGCTCGGGCGAGGTGCCGAGGACGTAGCGCTGCACCTCGGCCGCGGCCTCGCCGTCGACGATGTTCACCGCGTGCGCGCGGAGCTGAAGCCCCTGCGGTACAGGCACATCGGTCGGGACATCGGGGGCGGCGACGTCGCTCGGGGCGGACGCGTCGGCGCCGGGGGTGGGGGTCGACGCGGCGTCGCCGCAGGCGGCGAGCAGGAGCGGGAGCGCGTAGGCGAAGCGCATGCGGGGGAGTGTGCCAGGGAGGCGCCGGGGACGTCGACGGCGACGTGCGCGGGGCTCGACACCCGCGCGGGTCGACGCAACGTTGCGCGGCGCATGGAAGGCCCGCCGCCGCAGACCCGTGGACCGCTTCTGCAACGGGTCCAGACGTCCGCGCTGCTCCTGGTGGGGTGGTTCATCCTCACGGCGCCGATCTTTGCGGGCAGGAGCTTCTGGCGCGACGACCAGGCGCTGCTGCTCTACCCGATGCGGCTGTACCTTCGCGAGCGACTGCTTCGCGGGGAGCTGCCGCTCTGGATGCCGCACCTGGGTGTCGGGCGCCCCTTCTTCGCGTGGATCCTCCCGGCGGCGCTCGACCCGCTGAACGCCCTGCTGCTCCTGCCCGCGCCGTTCGGGCAGGACCTCTACAACGCCCTCCATTGGCTCATCGCGGCCCTCGGCGCGGCGGGGTGGCTGCGGGCCCTGGGGCGCTCGCGCGCGGCGGCGACCTTCGGCGCGGTGACCCTCGCGTATGGCTCCGTCTTCGTGTCGGCGGGTGACAGCGTCGGCCCCTACCTCTGGGGCAACGCCTTCACGCCCTTCGCGCTCTGGGTGCTGGCCGCGGGCGGCGCGCACGACCCTCCCGCGGCGCGGGTGCGCCAGGCGCTTGTTCTGGCCGTGTGCCTCGCGCAGATGGTCTTCTCGGGCGACCCGATGTCGGTGTGGTTCTTCGCGCTCCTCGGCGCGGCGCACGTGTCGGACGCGGGCGGCGCCCGCATGCGAGGGGCTGTGGTCCTCGTGGGCGGGGCGGCGGCGGCGGCGCTGCTCGCGGCCGTGCAGCTGCTCCCGGCGGTGGCCCTCGCGCGGGTGCACCGGCTTCACGGGGTCGACGCCGAGAGCGCGGTCCGCTTCGCCCTCGCCCCCGTGCGGCTGCTGGAGCTCATCGCCGCGGGGCCCTGGGGGTCGCCCGACGGACCGCGATGGATCTCGACGCTGATGGCCATGGGCGCCGAGGGGCCGTTCATCACCAGCGCCTACCTCGGGGCGGCGACGCTGCCGCTGGCCGCGCTCGGCACGGCGCGAGGGCGCAGGGGATTCGCCGTCCTCGCGGCGCTCGCGCTGTTGCTCGCCCTCGGTCGACACACCCCCGCGTACGCCGCGTGGTGCGCGCTCGTCCCGCCCGCGCGCTATTTCCGCTACGCGGAGAAGCACCTGCTGCTCCTGGTGCTGGCGCTCACGCCGCTGGTGGCGGCCGGGGTCGACGCCGCGCTGGCGGCGCCGAGACGTCTCGTCGGGTGGGGCCTCGGGATCGCGGGGGGCGTGGCCGCCGTCGGAGCGGTGCTCGCGGCGACGTGGACCGAGGCGCCCGCCGCGGGCTTCGCGCTGCTGCGCTCCGCGGCGGTGGTCCTCGGGGTGACGGGGGTGCTCGCGCTGGTGTCGCGGCAGCGGGTGACCCTCGCCGTCGGCGGGGCGACGATCGTGTTCGTCGGGGCCGCGGACCTCCTCGATGCCGGGGTGCGGGTGATCCACACCGCGCCCTCGTGGATCTTCACGCGCCCGTCTCGCGTCGTTCGTCACGTCACCCGCGACCGCGTCGGTCACGCCCCGGTCCGGGTGCTGCGCCCGCCCGACACGCAGGGGTCGATTCGGGCCATCACGCCCGAGGTGTACTGGGACGCGTTGATCCCGAACGCGGGCACCTGGCACGGCGTCGCGCACGTCGCCTCGTACGAGACCGACCGGGTGTCGGAGTGGGGCCCGCTCACGGCCGCGCTCCGGCGTGACCCGCTGCGCCTGTGGCGGCTCACGGGCGCGCGCTTCACGCTCCAGCCCACCCGCGCGCTGCGCGGGGTGCCGCCCGCATGGGTCGTCGGCACGATGCGGCAGCACGGGCTGAGCCTGCTGCGGGTGGAGGACCCGGCGCCGCGGGTGTACCTCGCGCGCCGCAGCGTCGCTGCGGGCAGCCACGCCGAGGCCATCGCCGCCGTGTCGTCGCCGTCCTTCGACGTCTCGCGAGACGTCGCGGTCGAGGGAGGGACCTCGGGCGTCGCCGCAGGGCGCTGCGACCTCGTGCGCGACGCGGTCGAGACCCTCACGCTCCGGTGCGAGAGCCCCGCCGGCGGCTGGGCCGTGGTCACCGACGCCATCGCCGAGGGGTGGACGGCCACGGTGCAGGGCGCGCCTGCGCGGCTGCATCGGGCCAACGCGATCCATCGAGCGGTGTGGGTGCCCGCAGGCACCCTGGAGGTCGTGATGCGCTACGCGCCGCGAGGGTTCCGCGCCGGAGCATGGATCAGCGCCGCGGCGTGGACCGTCTGCCTGGGGTTGTTGCTCGCCATCCGCGTGCGCAAGCGTTCTGGGTGAACGTCAGGGGAGCTCGAGGTTCGGCGTCTGCGCGATGCGGAGCCCGTCGGGGCCGCCGCGGGCGATGAAGACCACGCCCGGCGTGAGGCGAACGAGCAGGTCGTCGAAGCCGTCGCGGTCGGTGTCGCCCACGAAGGCCGCGGAGAGGGCCGTCTCGGTGGCGCCGAACTCCTGGGGATAGATCACCCGCGGCGTGGCGGACGCGAGGCCCGCGCCGCCGCCCGGGAACACCCGCAGCGACGGGCCGCGCTGCTCGTTGCGCATCCAGACGACGAGGTCGCTGTAGCCGTCGCCGTTGTAGTCCCCGCCCGGGAGCAGCCGGATGCCCTCGGTCTGCGTGCCCGCGAAGGCGAGGGTCGCCCCCGCCTCCGGAGAAATCGGCTCCGCGGCGCCGGGGAACACCTGCACCCGGCTGCGGCCCTGGTCGGAGAGGGAGAACGGCGCGGCGACCACGGCCTCGACGAAGCCGTCGCCGTCGGCGTCGGCCGAGAGCGCGACGCTGTCGCCGAGCCGTCCGCCGAGGTCTTGCATGCGCCCGAGGTCGACGAGCGCGCCGTCGGCGCAGCGGCCGTTGAGCCACGCGACCGCGCGGCCCTGTCCCTCGCCGTGCGTCGGCGCGCCGAGGAGCAGGTCGGGGAGCGCGTCGCCGTTGAGGTCGCCGAAGGCCGCCGAAGCGTGCCCGATGCCGCTGTCGGGGGCGGTCTCGAGGAGCGCGCGCGGCGCGGGGTGCACGCCTCGCGGGGCGCCGTACCACACGCGCACGCGACCGGCCGCGCCGTCGCGCGGAGGGTCGAGGCCGAGGAGGTCGGCGAAGCCGTCGCCGTCGAGGTCCCCCGCGCCCGTGAGGGTGCGCGGCCACGGGGCGGCGGAGGTGAGCTCGATGGCCCGCGCGGGGTCGGGTCGCGCGGCGCCGGGGAGCAGCATCGCGCGGGTGATGACCCCGTTGACGCTGGCGCTGAGCAGCAGGTCGGCGAAGCCGTCGCCGTTCACGTCGCCGACCGACCCGACCCGGGCGGTGAGGCCGTCGAGGGACGCGGGGAGCATCACGTCGGCGCGGCGCTGGGGGCCGTCGAGGCCGCCGAGGTGCACGCCCGTGGGGCGGTCTTCGGCGCCCCGCAGGAGCACGTCGGCGAAGCCGTCGCCGTTCACGTCGGTGAGGTGACCGAAGCTCGTGTCGACGGATGCGTCGACGGCGCGCACCACGAACGACCAGGTGTGCGACGCCTTGCCCGAGTACTCGCCATGGATGCGCGGAAACACTCGCCAGAAATACACCCCGGGGACGAGCGCCTCGGCGGGCTGCGCCGCGCTGCCGTCGACCGCCATGCGCGCCACGACGCGCTCGCAGGCGCGGTCGACGCACACCTCGACCCGCGCACCGTCGGCGCCCGGGGGGAGGCGCCAGCGGAGCGTGGGGCGGCGGGTGGTCACGCGCCCCAGCGACGCGGGCAGGAGCAGCCGCGGACCGTCGCCCGAGACCGGCGTGCAGGCCTCGGCCACGCACGAGAAGCCGACCTCGCAGGGGCGCGCGCAGGGGCCGCAGGGGGCGGCGGGGGGCGCGGTCGAGGGGGGCGTGACCGGCTCATCGAGGGACCCGCGCTCGTGCGCCGCGAGGCTCCACGGGACGAGCGTCGCCGGCCCTGTGCCCGCCGCCGTGTCGGCGCAGCGCGCGGCGGTCATCAGCGCGAGCGCCATGGGCCACCGCGGTGTGAAGGCTCGATGAGTGTTGGCCGTTTGCCCAGGCATTGCTCCCTCCAGCGCCGCGCAGGATCCCCTGACATCGCGCGCGTTGACAAGCGGCCCGGCGAACGATGTCACGGTCGGCGGCCGAGGGTTGCGCGCGCGGACGTTCTGGGCAGATCTTCTGCGCCGCGTCGCGAAGGCCCTTCGCCCGCGACAGAGGCGCGCATGAAGCTCACATCCTGGTCTCGCTTGATTCCTACGCTGGCCCTTGCGGCGCTGTCTTCGTGCAGCAGCCCCAGCACCATCGTCGGGGCGACCGACGCCGCGACGGCGCCCGCCGACGTCGTCTGCGCCGCGGGGGAGCGCGCTTGCAACGGACAGTGCGTGAACCCCCAGAGCAACGCCCAGCACTGCGGCGCCTGCGGCACGGCGTGCCCCGCGGGCAACGTCTGCGCAAACGGCGCCTGCGCCCAGAGTTGCCCCTCGTCGCAGACGCTCTGCGGGAGCAGCTGCGCCGACGTGCAGAGCGACCGCGCGCACTGCGGCATGTGCGGCAACGCCTGCGCCGCGGGGCAGACCTGCACCGCGGGCCGCTGCGGCGTGGAGTGCCCGGCGAACCTCCGCCGCTGCGGCGGCGGCGACGACGGCGGCGCGGCGACCTGCGTCGACGCCCAGAGCGACCGCGCGAACTGCGGCGCGTGCGGCAACGCCTGCGCGGCCGGGCAGGTGTGCGAGCGCGGGGTCTGCGGCGTGAGCTGCCCCATGGGGAGCACCGCCTGCGGCGGGCTCTGCCGCGACCTGCAGAGCGACCGGGCGCACTGCGGCGCGTGCGGCAACGCCTGCGCCTCGGGGCAGGTCTGCAACGCGGGCCGCTGCGCGTCGAGCTGCGGCGGTGGCACCGCCGACTGCGCGGGGGTGTGCCGCGACCTGCAGACCAGCGCCGCCCACTGCGGCGCGTGCGGCAACGTCTGCGCCGCGGGCCAGGTCTGCGCCAACGGCGCCTGCGCGGTCACCTGCGGCGCGGGCCAGACGGCGTGCGGAGGGTCGTGCCGCGACCTGCAGACCGACCGCGCGCACTGCGGCATGTGCGGCAACCCCTGCGCGATGGGCGAGGTCTGCGCCGACGGGCGCTGCGAGCCCACCTGCGGCGCGGGGCTCACGCGCTGCGGCACCTCGTGCCGTCCGCTGCAGACCGACAACGCGAACTGCGGCGCGTGCGGCAACGCCTGCGCGGCGGGACAGACCTGCGTGGCGGGCTCCTGCGTGGTGTCGTGCCCCACGGGGACGGCGAACTGCAGCGGCGTGTGCCGCGACCTTCAGACCGAGCGCGGGCACTGCGGCGCGTGCGGCAACGCGTGCGGCGACACGCAGACCTGCACCGCGGGCATGTGCGTGACCCGCTGCGGCGGCGGGCAGAGCGTGTGCAGCGGACAGTGCGTCGACCTCACGAATGACCCGCGCAATTGCGGGATGTGTGGGCGCAGCTGCGCCTCGGGGCTCTCGTGCTCGGCGGGCTCCTGCGGGGCGGTGTGCGCCGCGCCGCTCTCGAGCTGCAGCGGGAGCTGCGTCGACACGCGCTACGACCCGCAGCACTGCGGCGCGTGCGCGCGCCCGTGCTCGGTGGCCAACGCCGTCGCGGCCTGCGCGTCGGGGAGCTGCGTGGTGGGGGCGTGTGTGCCGGGCTTCGGCAACTGCGACGGCGAGTCGAGCAACGGCTGCGAGACCAACACCGGCACCAGCGCCGCGAACTGCGGTGCGTGTGGGCGCGCGTGCGGCAGCGGGCAGACGTGCGCCGACGGGGTGTGCCTGACCCCCTGCGCGAGCGGCGAGACGCGTTGCAATGGGACCTGCGTGAACCTCGCGACCAGCAACGCGAACTGCGGGGCCTGCGGCAACGTCTGCGGCGGGGGGCAGAGCTGCGTCAACTCGGTGTGCGCCAACGCGAACGGCACCGTGCTCGACGTCGCCGGGAGCGCCCTGCCGGTGCTCATCGTGCCCTGCGGCAACGGGACCGTCACCAACTGCACCGAGAGCGTGGCGCGCGCGAGCTGCTCGTCGATCGGGCGTCGGCTGGTGAGCCACGCGTCGAACGGCACCACCGATGTGGTGTCGCTGGGCGCCACGAGCTCGTGCCAGCACTCGATCTCGTATTACACGAACAACAACCCCGCGGCGGCGAACCAGTGCCTCGTGGGGATCTCGAACTCGCAGTGGTCCGACTGCTGCACCCCGTCGCGCTGGCACGGCAACACCGTGCGCATCCCGGCGACGCTGGGTCAGCAGTTCGGCTACGTGTGGAACGGGAACTCGGGCTATCGCTCGAACCTCAGCAACGTGACCGGCACCGCCTGGGGCTGCAACGGCCTCACCACGCCCGCCGAAGCCCTCCCGGGCTGCACCGCGTACTTCGTCGCCTGTCGCTGACCCGAGCGATCCCAGCACCCCTCTGCGCGCGCCTCCGCCGACGTCCTCGGACCGAGGCAGCCGGCGCGCGGGCGGTGCGCCTCCGCGACCGTGCGCGCATCGTGGTGAGCGGCGACGAGGCGCGGGTGGTCGGTGCCGCGCAGACGTACTACCGAACGACGGCGGGCTAGTGTCGCGAGTCACAAGCCAGGTCCGGAATGCGTGCGGATCCGCGGCGCGCAGCGACGTTGCTCCTCCCTTGCGTGGCTCAGCCACGCGGC
>JBILLI010000870.1:0-3131 GCA_044376155.1 Polyangiales bacterium | reverse complement strand
TCACGGGCCAACGCTACCACTGCCACGCTGGAGATGGGCCGCCAGATCGAACTGCCCGGGGTTGGCCTGGAAGATCCACGCGCGCGCTTTCCCTGACGTGTCGTCGTTCATCGTCGTCCATCATCGGTCCGCGCCCGTCGCGCTGTCGATGTGGAAGCCTGTCGCGCGCACCGTCCCCCTCGCGCTGTCGCTCCGGAGCTCAGGTACGCTCGCGGGATGGCCACTCCTCGCGCGAAGAAGCAGCCCGCCATCCCCACGTCGAAGCCCGCCGCCGCGCCCGCCAAGCGGAAGCTCCCCACCGCGCTCGCGAAGCGCGCGAAGGCCTTGCACGACGCTGCGCAGGCCCGCCTCGTCGAGCACGGCCGCGAGGCCATCGCGCTCATCCGTGACCGCCGCGAGGCCATCGCCGACAACTACTTCGACGTGGGCCACGCGCTCATCACCCTGAAGAGCGACGCCGTCGCGCTGGCCCTCGGCTACGACGACGTCGCGACGATGCTGCGCGCCGAGCTCGACCTCTCCGTCGACACCGCCAACAAGCTCATCGAGCTGGCCACGCGCGTCGACCGCTCGCTCCTCCGCGAACTCCAGCAGGAGCGCGCCGCGGCCATCCTTGCGCTGGTCGACGCCACCCCCGCGGACGACACGGTCGAAGATCTCCTCCGCGCCCCCTTCGCCCTTCCCGACCGCAGCGGAGTCCTCGATCTCCGCACCGCCCCGATCGCCGCGATCAAGTCCGCCGCCCGCGCGATCCGGCAGCTGCACGCCCCCGCGGCGAAGCGTTCGGGAGGCTTCACCACCACGCCCGCCGAGCGCAAGGCCTTCGCCGCGCTCGTCGCTCCCGTCACGAAGCTCGCGTCGCTCCGCGGCGTCGCCACCTTCAAGCTCGTCGCATCACGCGGTGAGCACGGCCCGCTCGTGGAGTCCCGCATTCCGCTACGCGACTTCGAGCGCGTCACGGCCCTCCTCCACAAGCGCCGCTGACTCGCAGCGCAGAGGGTACGACCGCCGTACCCGGGAGTACGACGGTTGTACTCGACGGAAGGCGGGAGCCTCCCTCCGCCCCGCCCGTCACCACGCCCAGAGGGTCGCCAGCGCGAGCTCGATCGCGTCGAAGGGCTCCGCGCGCACGACCGCATCGCCGCTCGCGCTCAGCACCAGCAGCCACCCGTCGGCGGTGCGCCGGAACACCTCGATCCCCTGCGCTTCAGGGTCGACCATCCAGGCGTGCGAGACGCCATGGCGGAAGTACATCGGCATCTTCTTGAAGCGGTCATGGCGCTGCGTGGACGGCGACCGCACCTCGCACACCCAGTCGGGCACGACGTCGATCGTCGCCGCGGCGGGCATCGTCGGGAGGCGCTCGCGGTGCCACCCGGCCAGGTCCGGAACCACCAGATCGGGCCGCGCGCCGAGGCGCAGCTCGGGCTCCGGGAGGATGATCCAGCCGCCCGGTCCGCCGCGGCCCCAGCGGAACGGGGGCGAGAGCGACTGGTCGACGACGGAGGCCGCGCTCGCGTGACGCGGCGCCGGCCGGGGCAGCATGGAGAGCTCGCCGTCGATGATCTCGGCGACGACGTTCTCGGGGGCGCGGCGCCACGCGTCGACGACCTCGGCAGGGAGGTTGGGGTACTCCGGGTCGATGACTCGCGCGGGGTCGGACGCCATGGCCCACGGTATCACGCGCCCCGCGCCGACCGATCGGGCCTAGCGGGGCGCCGCGCCCGCCGGTGGGTCAGCCTTCGGCGAAGACGGCGTCGAGCGTCGCGGCGACGAGCGCGCGGTCGGCCCAGCGCTCGATGAGGTCGGCGTCGACGGTCGCGAGCACGCGGGCCTCGACGGCGGCGGTGACGTCGAAGCCCCGGCGACGAAGGATGCGCACCAGCAACCGGGCCTCACCCTCCACCCGACCACGGGCCTCGCCCTCCACGCGACCGCGGGCCTCGCCCTCCACGCGGCCCTCGTCGCGCAGCTCGGACTTCCATCGTTCGAGCGCCGGATTCCTGGGGAGTTGATGGACGTCGATCATCGCCGCGCTCCTCAACTGCTCCATCACCGACGGGTGCAGTACGGCCAGAATGCCCGCCTGCGTCGCCCGTCGCAAACGCTCGTCCGCCACCGCGGCCCCGCGGGCCAGCGCCCGGCGCGCGAGGACCGTGCCTGCCCTGCATGACCCACGCGGCGAACACCGCCATCTCCGGCGTCCCCCGCGCGAGGATGGCCTCGGCCTCGGTCGGTCCGAGCAGCAGCACGGTCGGAGACACGCCCCAGCGGGTGCCCCGGGTCTCGTGCATCGCGACGCCGGCGGCCCAGCGCGCCACGGTCGCCGACGACGTAATCACCACCAGCTCGCCGTCGGGACCGTAGCGATCCGCCATCGCCGCCATCGCCAGCGGCCAGCGCCGCGCCTTGGCCTCATCGACCTGACGCTGCACCTCCACGACGACCCACGAACTCCCGTCGCGGAGCACGAGGTCCGGCGTGACCTCCACCGGAAACGCGGCCCGGAGCGCGGAGTCCTCGACCGCGAGCGCCGCCGCGCACGGGGCGCGCCCGGCGAGGTCGAGCAGCGCGCCATCGCCGCGACGGATCGTCGCGAAGCCAGAGCAGCACGGACTCGTGCACCGTGGTGGGAGACATGAAGCGTGGCCATCGCAGGCGACGTGCCACGCGGAAACGGCGGGAATGCTCGGTGTGTGAAGGGTGGCGGCGGTGGCGGCGGGGGGTGGCGGCGGTGCCCGCGGGTGGCCGAGACCGCGTTGCCCGCCCGTCATCGCGTGGGCGATAGTGATGTGTGAGCACTTCTCAGGACGCGCGGCCCGGCGCACCGCATTCGAACCCGGCGGTGCTGCGCCCGCGGCGGCTCCTCGGCAGGGACAACGAGCTGCGCGACGTCACCGAGAGCATCGCGTCGGCGCCCGTGACGACGCTGACGGGCCCCGGTGGCGTTGGCAAGACCGCACTGGCGATGGCCGCCGCCGCCGCTTGCACGCGAGACTTCCCCGACGGCGTGACGGTCGTCTGGCTCGGATCGTTGCGGTCCGCGGATCTCGTCGCCGCCGAAGTGTCCGCGCAGCTCGGGTTGCCGAGGTCCGGTGGGCAGTCCGGTAGCGTAAAGAAATCTGTGTCTG